>JBJORE010000154.1:0-2688 GCA_046049565.1 Actinomycetota bacterium | reverse complement strand
TCACGAATGTCTGCAGGAAGCCCGTTCTACGAGAATGGGCTTCCTCGCTTTAAAGGCGAGTATCGAAACGGCAAGATGCACGGCTATTGGGAGTTTTACAGAAAAGACGGTTCACTAATGCGTTCGGGAACTTTCGATGAAGAGATTCAAGTTGGAGTTTGGAAAACCTTCGCGCGCGACGGGTCTCTCGTCAAAGAAACAAACTTCGGCTAAAAGTTAGGTTCCGCCAATAAGACTTCGCCGAGCCACACTAGCAGCGAATAGCTACCGAAAAGCAGCCCACCAAAAAGAATCAAAGCCATGTAGATAATTAGCATGCCACCTTGACCGCTGGTATCTGAAACGTCTAGACCAAGCTTTTTGTTGCGACGATTTACGTCATCGTTCACAAATTTAATGATCACGTATGTGAGATAAATGGAAAGCGGCACGGTAAAAATAAAAGCAAGTGGATGATTGACAAAAAGTTCACCCAACCAGGCAAAGAAACCCTCTAAGGCGCGAGAATCTTCGGCGGTCTGAATGGTTTCAACATCGCCGAAGCCACGACGGGCCAGGTCTTCAACCACTTCTTGAACGAGCTCTTCTGGAACCGATGCTCCTGATGAAACACCAACGGTTTCAACACCTACAAACCATTCGTCCTGGATCTCTGAGGCGTAGTCGATTCGGTAGGCGGCTTTGGCTCCAGCTTGAAGGGCAACCTCAACTAGACGAACAGTGTTTGAAGAGTTTGCCGAACCAACTACAACCACTAGGTCGCTGATTGCGCCAACCTTCTTAATTGCAACCTGACGGTTTTGGGTAGCGTAGCAGATGTCGTCGCTCGGTGGGTTTTGAAGAGTTGGGAACTTCTCGCGGAGCTTGACCACGGTTTCCATGGTTTCGTCAACGCTAAGTGTGGTTTGGCTTAGCCAAATCACTTTGTTCGGGTCTTTGATGGTCACACTGTTGATGCTGTCGTCTTTGTCGACGATCTGAACTACGTCTGGCGCCTCTCCAGCGGTTCCCTCAACTTCTTCGTGACCTTCGTGTCCAACAAGGAGGATATCGTACTGCTCGGCAGCAAAGCGCTGGACTTCGCGGTGAACCTTGGTAACTAGCGGGCAGGTTGCGTCGATGGTTTGAAGTCCACGTTCTTCGGAAGCCTTGATCACTGCCGGAGAAACGCCGTGGGCGCTAAAGACCAGAATGCTACCTTCTGGCACTTCATCGACTTCATCAACGAAGATGGCTCCGCGCTTTTCAAGAGTGGAGACTACGTGAATGTTGTGAACGATCTGCTTGCGAACATAGATTGGAGCACCATAGTGATCGAGGGCTTTTTCAACTGCGATTACTGCGCGGTCAACACCTGCGCAATAGCCTCGCGGAGAGGCCAATAGGACCTTCTTCTGTCCTGTGCTTTCGGTATCCTTGATTTCAACCACCCCATAAGTCTATCGGGGCAACTTCGAGGGTATTCATGAGTGAAGCAGGACAGCTGACAAACAGCGAAACCAACCCGCTTACCGTTCTCGCCCTGAACACCCGAGTCAAAGCAAGACTTCGCGAATGGCCGAATATCTGGGTCGAGGGTGAACTCGTGAAGATGAAGGAATACCCAACCGCAACGTATGCAACCCTTCGCGACATCGACGGCAAAGCTGCCGTTGACATCGTGATATGGGCTGGAAATTACCCGAAGGTCGATGAACGTTTCAAAGACGCCGACCGTGTTGTGGTTGAGGGTCGCTTTGACTCAAATCCGTCAACCGGAAAAATGCAGTTCTCCGTGCAGTACATCAAAAAGGTTGGTCTCGGAGACCTATACGCCCAGTTGGAAGAACTTCGCCAAAAGCTCCGCGCTGAAGGCGCGATGAATCTAAACGCAAGCCGCTTCCTTTCCTTCCAAATCGAATTGGCCTAATTACCGGTCGCGATTCGGATGCGGAAAAAGATGTGAAGCAAAACGTTCTCCTGCGCTGGCCCGATGCTCAGTTTGAAACCGAATATGTGGCAGTTCAGGGGGCAGGAAGCCCAGCCCAGGTAATCGCCGCAATCAAGAAGCTTGATGCGAACCCAGAGGTTGATGTGATCATAATTGCCCGTGGTGGTGGCGCATTCCTCGAGCTCTACGGATTTAGCGATGAAGCGTTGGTGAGAGCGGCTGCCGCGGCTGAGACTCCTATCATTTCGGCAATTGGGCACGAAGCCGACCACCCGGTCTTGGATGATGTCGCTGATTTGCGCGCATCCACCCCAACCGATGCTGCAAAACGTGTGGTTCCAGACGTTAGCGAGGAACGTCAGCGAATTTCTGATGCGTTGGCCCGCATGGAAATGCGAGTGAAGAGTTATGTTGAAACTCAATTTGAGCTTCTTTCTCACCTGAAATCTCGCCCAGTTCTGGCCAGCCCCTACACCTACATCGACGACCAGCAAAAAGATCTTTCACAAACTTTCAATGACATCATCGCTTCGATTCGGTCAAGCTTGGATCGAGAACTTGGCGAACACAACACCAAAACGGGTGTGCTCCGCTCGCTTTCGCCACAGGGCACACTCGATCGCGGCTATTCGGTAGTTCGCGATGGTGAGGGACACGTCGTCCAAGACAGCAAAAACTTGAAACCTGGAACCCAGCTAAAGATTCGCTTGGCCAAGGGTGAAATCGAAGCTACCTCAAACTGAATTAAACTGGAGAAA
>JBJORE010000153.1:0-4372 GCA_046049565.1 Actinomycetota bacterium | reverse complement strand
GTAGTTGGCCTTTTGGCTGGTCTACTCAACGGAATTTGGTATCCGGCTTTTGCTGGCCTAACCCCCATAATCGTTCCCGAAGAGAAATTACAAAGCGCCAATGCGGCAATCGGTTTCGGTTCAAACATTGCCTTCACGCTTGGAACTGCGAGCGGTGGAATTGTTGTTCTTTATTGGGGTGTCGGTTGGGCACTTGCAATTGATGCAATAACTTTTCTAATTGCTGGAGCTTTGGTGTATCCACTATCGAAACTGCCTCAAAAAGGGCAAGTTGAGGCGGGCGAAAAAGTAAATTTCATCCACGAACTCAAATTAGGCTGGACCGAATTCAAGACTAGATCTTGGCTGGTTGCAGTTGTGCTTGCCTTTGCGATTCTCAACATGAGCTTCGAAGCGGTTTGGGCGGTTCTTGGGGCTCTTCAGACTTTAAAAGAATACGACGGTGCCGCAACCTGGGGACTGGTACTCGGCTTTATGAGTCTAGGTTTCCTACTTGGAACAATCATCGCCAACAAAATTCGACCAAAGTATCCGCTTCGGATGGTAATGATTCTGATGATTGCTGATCCGCTATTCCTCCTAACATTCGGAACCGCACAGCCTCTCATCGTTCTACTTGCCTCATCTATCGCTGTGGGAATTGCCCTAGACATTTTCTACGTTGTTTGGTCGACAACCATCCAGCAGAATGTTCCCGCTGAATCACTTTCGCGAGTTAACTCCTACGACTCTTTCGGTTCATTTGTATTCGGACCAATTGGAATAATTGTCGCCGGCCCACTAGCCGTAGGAATCGGAATTCAGAACACAATGTTGATTGGCGCTGGACTTTCGGTCCTTGCCGTCATCGGTGCGTTGTTGGTCCCCGGAGTGCGCAACCTCGAGGCTAAATTCAACGACTAAGAGTTGTCGATCCAGTAGCGGCGTAGTAAACGCCCATCTTCATCAACCTTGTTCTCCAACACTCCCCCGTGTTTTTCAATGACTTTGATTGATCCGATGTTGTCGTCGTTGCAGGTGATGAGAACATGAAAAATTCCGAGATCTTTAGCTATGAGTAGAGCTTGTCGAAGCATCTCCGAGGCGTAACCTCTCAAACGAAAGGCAGGCCTGACCATGTAACCAATATGGCCGCCATAGTTGAAAAGGAAGTCATTCAAGGCATGTCTAATGGAGATACGACCAACTATTTCACCATTTACTTCAGCAATTAGAAATTTGTCTTGAACTTTACCGGGTGGCAGATCTCGACCTTCTGCAAATTGATTTAAGACTTCGATGTATTCTTCGAATTCAGTGGTCTCGCCCTCAAAACCATGAAGCAGAAATCCGTCATGACCTTCGGTGGCAAGCTCTGCATAGCCTTGTCGCAAAGCGGCCTCATCGGCCACTGTTGGCGCTCTCAAGGTCATCATGTGGGGAGTACGGGACTTGAACCCGTGACCGACGGATTATGAGTCGAGTACGGGACTTGAACCCGTGACCGACGGATTATGAGTCCGCTGCTCTAACCGGCTGAGCTAACTCCCCTAGTCACAAGTATCTAGCCTAGTCGTCTCGTCGGATACGTTCGATAACGCGTCGAAATGAATTACTCAGTTTCTTTGTGGCTCGTCTGGTTCGACGCTCAATTGAGAAACGCACATCGGAAAAGGATTCCGCTACCGTGCCGCGAACACCGTCGAGGCGTTCAATAACTCCGTTGGTTCCGCGTTCAAGAGATTTAGATCCACGACGCACAAAGTCAGCGAAACGCTTTGAGGCAGTGATAGGTGCCTCGTACTCTGGGAAGTTGTCCCTCGTGGTTTCCACAACTTCCAGTCCCTTGTAGAGGCGCTCATAGACGTCTACGGTGTCGGAGAGGTCGTGAGCTTCCACGAGGTAGCGAGACCCCTGACTCAAGGCTGAGAATTCTTTAGGTGAGAGTGAGAAAAGCTTTTGAATTTTTAGTGCCAAATCGCTCGGTGAGTCAGGTTTGAATAGGAAGCCATTTTCACCATCGTGAACTAGGTGTGGCAACGCCATAGCATTGGCGGCAAGGATCGGTCTGCCTGCGGCCATCGCCTCGAGAGTAGCCATAGATTGCAGCTCTTGCACGGAAGGCATTACAAAAGCGGAGCACTCCCCTAACTTGGAAACAACCTGGGCGTCGGAAAGCTCGCCAAGAAAAATCACTGACTCGGCAATACCAAGTTCTCTCGCAAGGTTCTGAAGTTCGTTCGATTGCGAGCCCGCACCGATGATTTGAAGAGTCACTCCTGAGCCCTTGGGTATTTTCGCTAGGGCTTCAAGTAAGACGTAAACATGTTTTTCACGGTCGAGGCGTCCTAGATACAAAAGCTTTTTGTCCGATACTTTCGGTTCGGCCATTGAACTGTAAAGATCAATTTCGACTCCACCGGAAATGGGCAGCACTTTCAGGCCGGAGACCGCGTTCTCAAGCATCTGAGCCGCACGTTTAGTAGGCGCAGAAATAGACTCAGCACTTCGAAAAACTTTTGCAGAATTCTTTAGCAGGATTCTAATCAGGAAGTCTTTGAAGAACCGAGGAGCCAATATGGCATTTTCAACCAAGCTCTGGGCGTCGATGTGGCTTGTCGCAATCAATCGAACTCGGTTTATTTTGGCGGCATTTGCGGCGTGATGTCCAACATTCAGGTGTGACTGAATGTGGATGAGGTCTGGGTTAATTGCCTTAGTTAGACCATCAATTTTCTTGGTAAGGCGAATTGGATTTACAAATCGCTGTGAAGGTTGGAACGGTAATCGGTAACTCTTTAGTCTGTGAATAACTAGCGCGACGTCGTCGTGTTTTTCACGGAAGGTCCCATACAGTTTCGATGTTGCTGGAGCAATCACATGAACTTCATAACCCCTGTTTTGAAGTGAAACTGCGAGGTTCTTGGAAAACGTTGCGGTTCCAAGGTGTCACAGGCAATTACGACTGTTTTTACTCTCAACGTTGCGCCTTTAGTTCAGGATGCACACGGGATAGCAACCAAACTCCGTAGGCCGCCACTGCCCCACTGGCTGCGAAGATAATTGAGATAACTGGACCAGCCGAAGCAGCTTCCGCAAGAACAATGATTCCGATGGTTACAGCCACCATTGGATCAATTACGGTTAGGCCAGCAATTACCAAATCCGGTGGACCTGAAGCATAGGCGTTCTGCACGAACCAACCACCTAGAGCCATCGCGAGCAATGCAGCAACCAAGCACAGAACAGTTAGCCACTCGAAGTGTGATTGTTGAATTCTTTGGATCACTGACTTCACCAAGGTTGCCAAGATTCCATAAAGCAAGCCTGCACCCAAAATGAAAGTTAATGCGCTCAAGTGTTGACGTTGCACCAAGAACACTGCTCCAAGAGCTACAAGTAAAAAGGCGAGGATACCAAGGATAACCAGCAACTGCCCGTCGGAAAGCTCTTTTTGTTCCTGCGCAATGCCAGTTGCCAGTGTGACGAATGTTGCGATGCCGCCCGTGCAAAGCGCGATTGCTACCCAGGTGGCCTTGGTTATCTTGGTTTTTGTGGAACGAGCATTCAACAAAGCAGTGATGACTAATGCAAGTGCTCCGATAGGTTGCACCACAATGAGCGGCGCCATGGTTAACGCTGTAATTTGGCAAACACCTCCAAGGACTAAGAAGCTCATACCTCCAAGCCAGCGGGGGTTCCGGAGCAACCCAGCGATGTGCTTAAGATCAACGCCTCGTTTAGCGCCCTTGACCTTGTCTGCATTTTTTTCGATTGAATCGTTTTGAAGTTGGGCACCAAATGCCAGCGCTACAGCTGCGAGGAGAGACAGAATGATTGCAATTGCGCGAAACATTATTTCTCCTAAGGACTTCGCCTTAAGCCTATCTTTTGACGGGGTTTCCCGCGTGAAGGCTAGGTATCATTTCTAGGTGAGCATAAGACCTATCGTTATCGCCGGAGAGCCGGTTTTACACACTCGAGCATCCGAAGTTACCGTTTTTGATGACGAACTCCGAACCTTGGTGAACGATATGTACGACACGATGGACAAAGCTCCTGGTGTCGGTCTGGCCGCCCCTCAAATCGGTGTGGGTCTTCGAATTTTCGTTTACAACTATGACGACGATGAGGGCAACCCAAGGCGCGGTGAGGTCATAAATCCCGTGATTAAACTTGGTCCCGTCTCCAAGGAACCTGCCGATGAAGATACCGAGGTTGAAGGTTGTTTATCAGCCCCTGGTGAACGTTTTCCACTGAAACGGGCTGAATACGCGGTGGTTGATGGCGTCGACGTCAATAATAAACCGGTGCACATTGAAGCTGAAGGCTGGTTTGCCCGAATCATGCAACACGAATATGACCACTTAGATGGGCTACTATACCTAGACAA
>JBJORE010000152.1:0-3318 GCA_046049565.1 Actinomycetota bacterium | reverse complement strand
GGATACTGAAACTCCCCTGTTGGGTCTATGTTTCGGTTCACAGCTTTTGGCATCAACTGCTGGCGGCCGGGTCTATAAAGCTGAGACGGGTGAATTTGCCTGGACGAAGGTAGACATGCTCCCTGAAGCCGCAAATGATCCAGTACTCGGTACCTTGGGTGAAACCGCTGACGCATTCCAGTTTCACTACGACACCTTTGACCTTCCTGAAAATGCGGTTCTCCTTGGCGAAAGCAATGGAACAATCGAAGCCTTCAGAGTCGGCTCAAGCGCTTGGGCAACGCAGTTTCACCCAGAAGTTGGGCTCTCCCAGCAATTGGCTTGGTTGAGCACCTACCGTCGTTATTTCGAACGTGAAGGCATCAATCTTGAAGAACACATTGCGAAATCACATGAGTTAGCAGCCAGCTACCGTAAGCAATCTTGGACTCTGGCATCTGCATTTGCTAAGCAGGTTCTGGCCTTTCACAAGAACTAACCCAAGTGGGTCGCTATGACTTGCTTCCCCTACGTCGCCACAAAAGAGCACCGATGGTGACAAGAGCGCCGGCAGCTAACAAATAGATCGTCGAATCAAATCCAGTAGCCGCCAGGCTTCCCGAATTGGTTTCTGCACGTGGCTGGTCGTTTGTTGCGTTATCTAGCACCTCAGTCGGGGTGAGCGCGCGATTGTAGAGACGAAGGTAACGAATTGAACCCTCGAAGTCATCATCGTCCTCCCAGTTGCTTCGTCCCACAAAGTTTGCGGTTCGATCTGAAACTGCTGGAAGTGGGTAAGCAGAACCGTGGGCCTGAACCGCGGTGTCGGAGGTATAGTCGCCGTTTTTGATCTGCGTCTGAAGTTCTACTCCATCTTTGTAGATGCGGCAACCCGAAATACTGTCAACGGTGATTAACCATTTGGAGAAGGTACGCGAATTGTCGAGAGCCGAACCGTCGGTTGCCGTGTGGCAACGACCCTGATTCACGCCATTGATCCAAGTTTCAAGCGCCAACTCGTGAGAACCTGCCATTTGACCAACCCAAAAATCGTTTGCAACTCCACCAGGAATACCGAAATCAAAGATGCGCTCCCATTGCGAGAGATTGTTGCCAAATTCGCCCTCAAATTCGATAGTGATGCCCTCGGTGAAAGTTGAGAAAGATCCAGACAGGTTTAAGTAGCCAGTCCCGTTCGAACCACCTGGGAAGGTTAGAGCGCGTGTCGTTGGGTTGTAGGTCAGTCCCGAGCCCCTGATAGTGCCGGTTCGGTTGTTGCCCGATAGATCCGCGATGGTGGTGTTATCAGCCGCCGAAGCTAGATCTGAGAAATTGTAGTAGAACATCAAGCCTTCGGTGTCGTAGGCGCGAGCGACATTAGGAGACGAAACAAACACTAAAAAGAAAATCCCGGTCCTCGTGAGAAGGAACCGGGATTTCGTGCACCCCCTGGGACTTGAACCCAGAACCCACTGATTAAGAGTCAGTTGCTCTGCCGATTGAGCTAGAGGTGCTTGTTGTTTTTGGCAACGAGTTACAACATTAGCAAAGGTTCTTTGACTAGGCAAACGCTAGTGTAGTGATTATGACCAACCCACCTATCTTGAAAACTTTCCTCTGGTTCCCTGGCAACATGCAGGAAGCCTTGGACTTTTACGTTGCAGAACTTGGCGCGGTTATTCATGAACAAAATCGTCCTGGAGGGAAGTTGTTTACGGCGGACTTTACAATCGCCGGTAATTCATTCATTGGAATGAACTGGCCAGGCGGGCCCGAGTTCAATGACTCCATCTCACTAAGTCTGAATGTGGATGGGCAAGCTGAGGTTGATCGTTACTGGGCGGCCATAACTCGCGAGGGTACTGAAGGTCAATGCGGTTGGTGTAAAGACAAGTGGGGTGTTTCCTGGCAGGTTTCACCGGTGCAGATGAGAGATTACCTTGGCGACCCAGACCCTGAGAAGGCTAAATACGCCAATGAAGCGCTGATAAAGATGACCAAGATAGTTCTCGCAGACTTCGTAAAACATTAGGCTTATTGCATGAGTGACGTTCGTTTAGAGAATGGAGCTAAGGCTCCAGCATTTAGCCTTCCTAACCAGGACGAAAAGGCAGTTACCCTTGCTTCTTTGGCTGGTAAGAAGGCCATTGTTTACTTTTACCCCGCAGCTGCTACCCCTGGTTGCACCAAGGAAGCCTGCGACTTCGAAGAGTCTTTGAATGTTTTCACGGCTGCGGGCTACTCGGTGGTTGGAGTTTCTCCAGATCTTCCAAAGAAGTTGGCAAAGTTTGTGAAAGACCAAGGTCTTCACTTTGACCTTCTTTCTGATGCAGATTTGACTGTTCACAAGGCATATGGGGCTTATGGCACCAAGAAACTTTACGGTCGCGAATATCAAGGTGTGCTTCGGTCAACCTTCGTGCTAGACGAAAAGGGCGTCGTTGTTCTTGGTCTATATAACGTGAAGGCAACCGGTCACGTGACCATGCTAAAGAAGCAACTCGGACTGGACTAATGAAGTTTGGGAGTTGGCTTCGCCTAAAACTCCTTTCCTTTTTTGCAGTTGTACTTGTAGTGGGCGGATTGCCCGCTCCTGTTTTAGCGGATACGCCGCCTTTGGATGTAAATGCTCCAGAGGTTGCCATGAACCTTACATCGATTAGCAACACACAAGCCAAGACCCTGATCTACAGGGCTAATCTCAGCGACAATCGCTATGTTCAGTCGGCGACTTGCCAGATTCTGTTGGGCGCAGCGTCATCTTCGGAGGTGCCATTCCGAAAGGTTTCTGGAAACCGTACTTGGGGTACTTGGGAATGTCGAATTCCACTCACCAGAGGAACTGAGGTTGGTTCTTGGAAGACAAAACTTGTTGTTCTCGATTCGGGTGGCAATCTAAGCACTTACAAAGCCCTCACCTCCAGCCTTTACGAATTCACGTCTACTAATGAGAATTCGGTACCCGCGCTGAGAACACTCTCCGGTGGAGTGCTTAATGTCGAAGACTCCAGTCAACGTGGTAATCAGATAACAATTGACCAGCCTTTTTCACTGATTGGTGAGTTCGGTGTGGGTGGTTATGCCGAGGTGTGGCCACCAACATTGACTGGTAAAACCCTTGCGGTGCAATGGTTTGCCGATGGGATGCCCATGGTAAATTCTGTTGGGACAAGGATCGAGTTGGCCGAGGATCTGGCTGGAAAGAAACTTAGCGCGAGGGTTGTAATTTCTGCTAACGGATTTCGCAACAAAGTTGTGCACTTGGTGGGAACCTACCCGGTTGGTCAGTCAATCGCTGACACCAATGGTAGTGCTGGCTGGATTTACCAGGACGGCGTG
>JBJORE010000151.1:0-2623 GCA_046049565.1 Actinomycetota bacterium | reverse complement strand
TGATCGACTGTTGGTCGAATCCAAAGGAAATGGTTCCAAGCACCGCACCGAAGGTGAATACTCCGGCGAGGCCGTCGCGGTAGACAGCGCTTGAGATCAGGAACTTGAAGGTTTCTGGTGCTTGCTGGCGAAGGGTCTTTAGCTGTTTGAATAGACCAGCGTAGGAAGCAAGGATTGATTCCTTTTTCGCGCCAGCCTTCTTTGGAATCTCAGGAACCCAAAGCAGCATCGGGATTGTGAAGACCAAAATCCAGGCTGAAGCAAATAGGAAGATGGTTCTAATGTTGATGGAGTTCTCGTCGGTGAGGCCGAACCAGTAGTGGCCATCTGGCAAGACGAAACCAACCAGTGAGATTAGTAGCAGCACGATTCCACCGACATAACCAAGCCCCCAAGCGTAGCCAGAGATGCGGCCGATGTTGCTCTCACTAGTTACACCTTTGAGCATGGCGTAGTAGTTGATGAACGCCGATTCTTGGATAACCGAACCGATTCCATAGAGCACGAGACCCATTACAAAGTATTCGGGCTTTGGTTCAACGAAGAAGGCTGATGCAGTAACGACAACCAGGATTCCCGTGTTAATCAATAGCCAGAGTTTGCGGCGGCCGGTTTCATCGGAGCGACGACCAAGCACTGGAGCGATTACTGCCAGAAGCAAACCGGCGATCGCGGTTGCCCAACCGAGCTGCTGGTCGGCGTTCTTGATTCCGGTTGCCACTGCGCCGGTTAGGTAGACCGGGAAGATGAAGGTCTGCATCAGGGTTGGGTAAGGCTGTTCAGCCCAATCCCATAGAGCCCATGAGAAGGTGGCGCGTTTTGAATTCTTTGGAGCAACGTTGGTCGTCATAGGTACAGCCTAAGACTCGCACTTTTGGATTTATCTAGACCTTTGGTCTTTTTAGATAACGAATTGAAAGTTGAGTCATTCACACTCAACTCTCAGGTTTCTCCTCTTGACAATGCCACCTTCGTTTGCGAAACTTGAGTCAATGAAACAAGGAGAAACACATATGGCACGTGCAGTAGGCATCGACCTCGGCACCACCAACAGCGCGGTTAGCGTGCTGGAAGGTGGAGAGCCCACCGTAATCGCTAACGCAGAAGGATTCCGCACCACCCCATCGGTGGTCGCATTCACCAAAGACGGCGAAGTGCTCGTCGGTGAAACCGCAAAGCGTCAGGCAGTAACCAACGTAGACCGCACTATCGCATCGGTGAAGCGTCACATGGGAACCGACTGGACCTTCGCAGTCGACGACAAAAAGTACACCCCGCAGGAAATCTCGGCGCGCATCTTGGCAAAGCTAAAGCGCGACGCCGAAACCTACCTGGGTGAAGCAGTAACCGACGCGGTAATCACCGTGCCGGCATACTTCAACGACGCAGAGCGTCAGGCAACCAAGGATGCTGGTGAGATTGCAGGACTAAACGTTCTACGAATCATCAACGAGCCAACCGCTGCCGCACTGGCTTACGGCCTCGACAAAGGTAAAGAAGACGAACTAATCCTCGTATTCGACCTCGGTGGTGGAACCTTCGACGTCTCGCTACTAGAAGTAGGAAAAGACGACGAGTTCTCAACTATCCAGGTTCGTGCAACCTCGGGTGACAACCGCCTCGGCGGAGACGACTGGGACCAGCGCATCGTTGATCACCTAGTCAAGAAGTTCAAAGAGACCACCGGCGTCGACGTATCTGGCGACAAGATTGCTCTGCAGCGCCTAAAGGAAGCGGCCGAGCAGGCGAAGAAGGAACTATCGCAGTCAATGACCGCGAACATCCAGCTTCCATACCTATCGCTAACCGAAAACGGCCCAGCCAACCTAGACGAATCGCTAACCCGTGCACAGTTTGAGCAGATGACCTCTGACCTACTAGACCGCACCAAGAAGCCATTCAACGACGTAATCAAGGAAGCCGGCGTAAAGGTTGCCGACATCGCGCACGTCGTCCTAGTTGGTGGATCGACTCGTATGCCTGCAGTTACCGAACTAGTGAAGTCGCTAACCGGAGGCAAGGAGCCAAACAAGGGTGTAAACCCTGACGAGGTAGTAGCTGTTGGTGCATCGCTTCAGGCCGGCGTACTAAAGGGTGAGCGTAAGGACGTTCTACTCATTGACGTAACCCCACTCAGCCTCGGAATCGAGACCAAGGGTGGCATCATGACCAAGCTCATAGAGCGCAACACCGCAATCCCAACCAAGCGTTCGGAAACCTTCACAACCGCTGAAGACTCCCAGCCATCGGTAACCATCGCTGTATTCCAGGGTGAGCGTGAATTCACTCGCGACAACAAGTCGCTAGGAAACTTCGACCTAACCGGAATCGCGCCAGCACCACGAGGCGTTCCACAGATTGAAGTTACCTTCGACATCGACGCCAACGGTATCGTCCACGTTTCTGCAAAGGACAAGGGCACCGGCAAGGAGCAGTCGGTCACCATCACCGGTGGCGGATCGCTTCCAAAGGAAGACATCGAGCGCATGGTTCGCGAAGCAGAAGAGCACGCAGCCGAAGACAAGGCTCGTCGCGAGGAGCAGGAGACCCGCAACACTGCGGAGAACTTTGCCTACTCGACCGAGAAGGTAATCAAGGACAACGATGACAAGCTACCTGAGGA
>JBJORE010000150.1:0-3270 GCA_046049565.1 Actinomycetota bacterium | reverse complement strand
CCTTGAAGCAAATTTTGGTTGCTGGCAGCCTTATGACCGAATCCTTAGCCGAAGATTGCAAACGCATTTTTGGTTTCACCCCAAGTTACCTTTACGGATCTACCGAAGTAGGCTCAGCAAGTATTGGGATATTCGACACCGAAGCCAAGAACCGTCTGGGCAAACTGGTTTCAGATGTTGAACTCCAAATTGTCGATGACAATCTAAATCCGCTTCCGACGGGTGAGCTGGGCAACATCCGTTATCGCAAATTTGGAATGCCCACCGCCTATTGGAAGTCCCCCAGCGGCAAACTAAATGGCTTCTTTGAAGATTGGTTTTACCCAGGTGATGAAGGTTGGCTTAGCGACGATGGCTACCTCTATCTATCCGGCAGAAATGACGACGTTGTCAACGCTGCCGGAAACAAGTTCAATCTCCTAACACTCGATCTCTGGCTAGCCGAGACGAAACTATTCGACGAAGTGGCTACCTTCAGCTATTCGGATTCCGGAGAAACCAGGGTGGGGCTCGCCTTCGTAAGCAATAATCCGCCTGAACCACACCTACTAATCGAGAAGCTGAATGCCTTCCTGCCGAACTTACAACTCGGGGAAATACTTCGAATAAGTTCGTTGCCGCGAAACAAAATGGATAAGGTTGACCGAAGGGCACTTGCCGAATTAGCAGAGGAATCTAATGCGTAAACCAGGTTTAGCGACAGTCGGATTCGGCTTAATTGGAATTGGTAGCAGCCTATTCGCCGCACCAGCCTCGGCAGCCATCGACTGTGGCACTGCGCCTAGCGGCGGAACATTGACTCAATCCGGCGATTATTGCCAACTTACCTACACCACACCTGGCAGCTACAACTTCACTGTTCCGAGCAGCGCAGGTCAGCTTTTCGCCTTGGTCGTTGGAAGTGGCGCTGGAGGTTATACAGACTACCCATTCCACTACGCAGGGGCCGCGGGAAAAGTCACTTACAAAGACATGAGCGATTCTGTAGGCGCTCCTCTGTCGATTCAGGTAGGTCAAGGTGGTACCGGAGGTACTGATAGTGCAGTAGCGACCGGAACCGATTCAAGTGTTTCTGCGCCTTCAACTTCGAATACGGCGGTGGCTTTTGGTGGTGTATCTGGTGGTGCACCATCTGACAACTACTGCACGATGCCAGGTTGGACTGCCCATCTTTATGTTGGTCCGGGGGCGAGAACATCAACCTCCCTGGCTGCCTCTGGAGATAGTTGCTTGAATGGTGAAGGTGCAGGGGTTAATCCATCTCTTGGTCACCCAGACTCTAATGGGTTGGCTACCCCATCGATATTTGCAAACCTCAACCAAACCTTTGGCACGGGTGGTCGAATTGTGAGACTTCCAAACGTACTCGACATCCCACATACTTCCGGGGATGGAGCAGGAATTGAATTGGACATTACGGATGACGCGCTTTCTGGTCCATCGCGAACTGGCGGAAATGGCGTTGTAATCCTTAGGTGGAGTGAAGGCACCGGCCTTGCCAATACTGGAAGTAACAGTTCTGACCTATCGTCTGTTGCCGCATCGCTGATTACTTTGGGCACAGCCCTTTAATCGCAACCCAAAAACCAACCAACAGATACGGCCCGAGAGCAATTGTGCTCCGGGTCGTTATCTTTTTCGCCATATAACCAACGATCACAATAGTTCCGGCGATCCCAAATGCCCAAAGAGTTGCCTGCCAGACCAAGGTTGGATCAAACCAGGCCAACAAGAGTGAAAGGCTGGCAAAAAGCTTCACATCGCCCATTCCGATCCAGCCGCGCATCGACATAACCAACCCGACCACAAACAAAGTTGCAGACACTCCCAACGCAAGAAAGAACTTGCCCCATTCGAACGTGAGGGCTAGCGAGAGGACAGTCAAAACAAGGCCTGGCACGGTCAGCTTATTGGGAAGCCTTCGCTCCCGTAAGTCAAAGATCACCAACGGAATTGTTGTCAGAGCAAAATAGCCAAGGCCGATCAAAGGAAACATCTCAGAACCATAGCCGTGCCAACATTTCTTGCAGCTAAGTTATCCACAGACTCGCTATGGTTATCAGATGAACCCCGTAAGACGTATCTTTGATTTCGCATCAAAGAATCCTTCGGCGGTAGCCGTTTCGTCGAGTGCAATTCAGATCACATATGCCAATCTGGTCGAATCAGTGCAATTGTTCGCCTCAGCGTTTATCGCTGCCGGGATCAAGCGCGGGCAAGTTGTTGCCGTGGCAACAAAGCCGGAATTTGAATGCCTTGCAACGCTATCCCTCTTACAAATCGGTGCAATTTCCATCAGCGCTACCGAATCAGTGTTCAAAAATTACAACAAAAACATCGATTGGCTAATCACCGACGGGACCTTGCCACTGGCTGCCAAGCAACAAATAATCGTCAACGAAGACTTCTTCGAAAAGTTAGGCAAATACCGACCGAACCCAGATGTTGAGGACATTGACGAGTCTGCATTGGTTCGAGTGGTCTTTTCCAGCGGGACCACCGGCACCCCAAAGGGTGTTCCTTTTACTCTCAGAAACCTGCTCGCGAGAATTGAATCAGCGAGAAACAACTGGATTCCTAGCCTTCCATTTATGTCATTGCTCGGCCTTGACACCGTGACGGGAATGCAGACCTTCTTCTGGTCAGTCATCAACGGTGAAACTTACTTCGCTGTTACCAGCGCTAAAGAAAATCTAAGGCAACTCTTGGAGCACAAGGTCAGTAGCCTGAAAACATCGCCCGCAAGACTTCGAGACTTGGTAGCCGTTGCAGAAACTAACACCCTTCCCGAACTCAAAACAATTCAGGTCGCTGGAAGTCTCCTGGACAACAAACTGGTTTCCGACTGCGAACGCAAGTTTGGAATAACTCCCACATACCTTTACGGTTCCACAGAAGTAGGCACAGTTACCCGTGGTCAGTTCAGGAAAGAAGAGCCCAACAATCTTGGGGCTACCGTTTCCGACATCGAACTTGAAATTACGTCGGACTCCAAGATACGTTACCGAAAAGCTGGCATGCCAGAAGGTTATTGGCTAAAAAACAACAACAGAGAGACCGGTTTCATCGATGGCTGGTTTTATCCAGGAGATTTGGGTTTTCTGAACAGTTCCAACGAACTGCTTCTGTCGGGTCGTACCGATGATGTTGTGAATGTTGGAGGAGCCAAGTTCAATCTCCTCGAGTTAGACCTTTGGCTTCAAAACTCGGAGATGTTTGAGGAAGTTGGAACTTTTCGGATCACAACCAAAGACGGCATCGACGAAATCG
>JBJORE010000149.1:0-2766 GCA_046049565.1 Actinomycetota bacterium | reverse complement strand
TCGACGCTTGAGTTACTTGGTTGGAACTGCGTAGGCAGTTTCCTCAAGTGGAACAGAGCGGTCTGGGTTTTCAGCAACTTCGGCTACTGGCATGTTGTCTAGGTTTTCAAGACCGGAAGTCGGCTGGGTTACCGCAACTGCACCATACTGAACCGCGGTCTGAACGCCTAGTGGAACGTTGAAGCCAAAGCCAAATTCTTCTTCGCTTGTTACCGGGCTGGTGGTTACAGCGGTTAGGAATCCCGCAAGAGTTGCATCGCCAGCACCAACGGTGTTGATTACCTTCACCGGAGGAGTCTTGGCTTTCCAAGCACGTTCCTTAGTAACTGCAACCATGCCGTCTGGGCCAAGGCTGGCTAAAACGCATTCGATGCCGTGTTCGCAAAGTTCACGAGCTGCGTCGATAACGTCACCAACGGTGTGAAGGTCGCGACCCACGGTCTCGGCTAGTTCGTGTGCGTTTGGCTTAATCACTGAAGGCAAACCTTTAGTTGCGTATAGCTTTAGTGGCTCACCGCTCGAGTCCATGGCAACTCGCACGCCTAGGTCGTGCATAGCGGTGAAAAGTGGTTCAAGGTCTACAAACTTGTTGGTGCCTTTGTCGATTGGTAGAGCGCCAGCGATAACCAGCCACTTTGCATCGTTCTCTTTTACCTTGGCAATAGTAAGTGCAACAACTTCTTTCCAGTCGTTGTCAGAAAGTGGGCGAGGAGCTTCGTTTACCTTGGTGGTCGGTCCGTCTTTTTCAACAATTGTGGTTGAAACGCGAAGGGTGCCATCAACCCAGTGTGGAATGAACTGCTCCATTGAGCCAGTGCGAGCAAATACGCCAGGGTCGCTGTTTCCGATTGGCACAACTCCTGGAGCTTTAACACCAGAAAGGTATAGTCCGCGGGTCACGTTGATGCCTTTACCAGCAAGCTCTTCGGCAACTGAGTCAGCGCGGTTTACTCCGCCTTCAATCAGGTTGTGAACGAAGTAGGTGCGGTCAAGAGTTGGTGCTGGAGTCAAGGTAATGATTGGCGCGCCACTCATGAGGTCTCCTTGTGCGGTAAGTACGGTTCGTCTGTTGGTTTAATCCAGCTAGACGTCTTCGTCCGCTACTTCCAAAAAGTATACCTAGTGATTTAAGGCTTTTCTTCGTCTGTAACTGCCTCAATTGCCTCATTTGAAGTCCACTGTTTTGGGGTTTCTTCAATAGCTTTTGGCTCATCGATGCTGTTTGTTGCCAACTCGTTCTCATCTAGGTTGTTCAGTTTGCGAGCGGTTACCAGGAAACGACTTTCGAAACTCGAGATGAAGGCGTTGTAGTCTTTCACGCTGCCGAGGATGCTTCGCCCTAACTTGTCGGCGCTCTTCGCGATTACCTCAACACGCTCGTAGAGTTCTTTTCCAAGCTTGATCAACTGGCGAACCTGGCTTTCATCAACGTTCTGGCGCCAGATGTAGTTGATGGTTTTGAGAACCGAGAACAAGGAAACCGGCGATGCTAGGGCCACGTTCTTAGCAAATGCGTATTCCAGGATGGCTGGGTCGGCTTCGAGTGATGCCGAAAGATCGCGAGTGGCTAAGTCGTCGATGTGTTTGCGAACCGCTTTTACGTGCTCTTTGATTAGAGTGTCGCGACGTGCTTTTTCTCCGCCTTCGGAAAGCTCGCTGATTTGACTTGCCTCTTGGTAAGAGTTGTAAGGAACCTTGCTGTCGATGGCAAGTTGCTTTCCGCCTGGCAAATTTATGATCATGTCGGCACGGCCTGCGGTAATTGTTGCCTGTTCGTCAAAGTCTGCGTGCTTTAGGAGGCCTGCTAGTTCAACCAGGCGACGAAGTTGCGCTTCGCCCCAAACGCCGCGCACTGAGTTACTCGAAAGTGCCGTGGACAACACCTGAGTTTGCTTGCGAAGAAGTTCGTCACTTTCAAGGTTGGCCTTGATAGCTTCGCGAAGTTCGGTGAGGTTCTCAATTCGTTCCGCTTCCATTTTGGTCACAGCCGATCGCATCTGGTCGAGTTGATCTTTCACGGGAGCCAATTCCTGCAACAATTTGTTCTCTTGGGCATCTTTAGCTTCGCGCTGAATGCGAGCAGCTTCGAGTTGAGTGACTTGCGCCTGAAGAACCTCAGCCTTGGCGTTGGCAGCCGCGTATTCGGCCTCAAAAGTCTCGGCGGCTTCAGCTTTGCGGCGTGCAGCGCCCATGAAGAAACCGGCTGCTAGCCCGAGAACCGAGCCAAATAGAAGATAAATAATGTTGTCCATGGGCAAACTATGCCATGAACCACCGACATCATTCGGTTACTAAAACCTTGAGTTTCTTACCTGTGGCCTCTAACAACGCTTCGATGTCTTCAACGCCATGACGATCTGCAGCGTGAACCATAATCCGCGCACAAGCGTCGGCGTCGGCAAGCGCGTCGTGATGTTTGAATTCTTCATGGCCAATGGCATAGGCAACTGAATTTAGGCGATAGGACTCTAGGTTGTAAGTCTTTCGAGAAATTTCTAGCGAGCAGCTGTATTTGAACTGAGGCAGAGGGCTCTCTATAGCTTTCGCGGCGGCTTTCAGAACTCCCATGTCGAATGGCGCATTGTGAGCCACAAGGATGTCATCGCCAACAAACTCCAATAAAAGGCCAAGTGCCTGGTTCCACGAGATAGCGTCCTCCACGTCGCTCGGGTGAATCCCGTGAACATTGATGTTGCCGGCGTGGAACCAATTGTGAGGGTATGGCGGTTGAAACAGCATCGCTAATCCGTCGACTAATTTGCCTTC
>JBJORE010000148.1:0-2774 GCA_046049565.1 Actinomycetota bacterium | reverse complement strand
CCCTGTGGATAGAAATGTGGATAACTGTGGAAACACGCCATCGAATATGTGAGTAACTTGTGGACAACCTGTGGATAGGTTGTGGAAAGATTGCGGGATGCCAGTATTTTATTCGTTTGTGCCTGTGTATAACTAAGGTTAACAAACCCTAAACTTTCACCTGAACCTTTGGATAACTTGAAGGTTTCAAGCCGAAAAAGCGGAGTTATCCACACTTATCCACAGGTTAAAGTAAAGGGCGGTGAGCTTTCGCCCACCGCCCAAATTCCTAAAGGAACTACTTCTTGCCAACCACCTGAACGGTGATGTTTGCTACAACGCCATCGTGAAGACGAACGGTAGCAGAGTGGCTTCCAGCAACCTTGATCGGAGCTGCAAGCTCGATCTTGCGCTTGTCAACCTCACCCAGGCCAGCCTCAACGATTGCCGAAGCAATGTCAGCGGTCTTGATGGCGCCGAATAGACGACCCTCAACACCTGCCTTGGCGTTTAGGCGGATTGCCTTCTCCTCAAGGCGAGCCTTGAGAGTCTGAGCTTCCTCAACGGTTGCGATAGCGCGTGCGTTACGAGCAGCCTTGATCTGGTCGACCTGCTTCTCGCCACCCTTGGTCCAAAGAACTGCAAAGCCCTGTGGAACTAGGTAGTTACGTGCGTAACCGTTCTTTACTTCGACAACGTCTCCTGCAGAACCTAGTCCGGAAACTTCGTTAGTCAGAATAACCTTCGACATTTGTTCCCCTCCTTAGCTTCGGCCAGCGCCAGCGTAAGGCATTAGAGCCATTTCGCGAGCGTTCTTTACGGCACGGGCAATTAGACGCTGTTCCTGAACAGAAACACCGGTGATACGACGTGAACGGATCTTGCCGCGGTCGCTTACGAACTTACGTAGGGTAGCAACATCCTTGTAGTCGATGATGCCAACTTTGATTGGTTTCACTGGCGCAAGCTTCGCGTTTTTTGCGTTGCGGTTTGGCTTGCGACGAGCGTCTTGGGTGGTTTTTCCAGCCATTTGATACTCCTAGATTTGAATTCTTGTTTAGAAAGGGGTGTCGTCTGCGCCAGCAGGTGCGCCTGGGTTAGCCCAGCCATCCACTGCAGGTGCTGATTTCGCAGCTGGGGCTTCGGCGTTACCCCAAGGAGTAGAGCCACCACCTTCAGCGTTGCGAGCACGACGGGTTACGGAAGCAGTTGCGTAACGAAGTGATGGGCCGATTTCGTCGATGTCAACTTCGAGCGAAGCGCGAGCTTCACCCTGAGCCGACTGGTAAGCCGATGCTGGCTTAAGACGACCGGTAACCACCACACGCGTACCCTTGGTTAGGGTCTGAGCTACGTTTTCAGCAAGTTCACGCCATGCGGTGCAACGCACCCAAACGGTCTCGCCATCTTCCCAAGCGTTGGTCTGACGGTTGAACGTGCTTGGGGTTGAACCCACGCGAACGCTAACAACAGCCACGCCACCCTGGGTGTAACGCAGTTCTGGATCGTCGGCTAGGTTGCCTACGATCGTTACGACGGTTTCGCCTGCCATAAGAGTTATTCAGCCTTCTTGGCAGCTGGCTTCTTGGCGGCAGGCTTCTTTGCAGGAGCCTCCTCAGCCTTGTCGGCAGCCTTCTCTTCAGCAGAAACTTCAGGAACAACAACAGGTTCGATGTTCACTACAGCTTCGTCGGCGCGCAGTACCTTGGTACGCATTACTGCCTCCGAAAGACGTAGCTGGCGGTCTACTTCAAGAACGTCTGCAGAGTTTGCGTTGACGTTGATGACGGCGTAGATGCCTTCACCGTTGGGTCGAGAATTACCATGAGCTCGTATAGATGCATATTTAACCCACCTCCTTTGGACTAGAACGGCCATGGGACTTCCATGACAGGAGGGTTTTGTGCAACCTTTCGAGTTTAGCGGTCTTGCCACCACTGAAGCAAGCGGGACTTTGCTTCCTCTGGGCCCAGTGCGCCCTCTTCTAAACGCAGTTCCATAAGGAAGTTGCGAGCCTTGCCAACTTCTGGGCCTGGCTTTAGGTCGAGAATTTGCATGATCTCTTCCCCGGATAGGTCTGGTCGAAGCGAATCAAGCTCTTCCTGTTCCCGAAGTTTTGCAATTCGGTGCTCAAGATCGTCGTAGGCAAAAGAAAGGCGCTCGGCTTTCCTCTTGTTTCGAGTCGTGACATCGGCACGGGTCAGTGCATGCAGGCGAACCAGCTGTTCGTCGGCATCTCGAACATATCGGCGAACCGCCGAATCAGTCCACGCTTGCTCTCCGTAGCCGAAGAAGCGAAGGTGAAGTTCGATCAACCGGCAAACCGATTTTGTGGTCTCATTGTCGAACTTCAGTGCCTGCATGCGCTTTTTAGCAATTCGTGCGCCAACCATGTCGTGCTGGTGGAAGCTCACTCCGCCACCGGGTTCTAGCCTGCGAGTCTTTGGCTTACCGCAATCGTGAAGCAGTGCCGCGAAACGGAGCGTGAAGTCGGGTTCGAGACCATAATCTTTCTCATAGTCGATTGCCTGCTCAACCACAGTCAAGGTGTGCTCGTAGACGTCCTTGTGGTGGTGGTGTTCATCCACCTCAAGTTTTAGGGCCGGAAGTTCGGGCAGGATTATGGCCGCCAGGCCAGAATCAACTAGGGCCGTGAGGCCCTTCCGGGGATATTTCCCAAGCATGAGTTTGGTTAGTTCCTGCTGAACGCGCTCGGCCGAGATGATTTCAATTCGCTCTGCCATTTCCTTCATAGCGGCAAAGGTTTCTGCTTCAATCTCAAAGCCAAGCTGGCT
>JBJORE010000147.1:0-2788 GCA_046049565.1 Actinomycetota bacterium | reverse complement strand
GAACGAATCTCATCACCGTGAGTTACATCAGAGCGCAGGGACATAGCTGCCGGTCACCTCCTGCAACCAAGAAACAATTGAAGCCCAAAAACCGAAAGCCATGAGCAGACCTAGGACGACCAGCAGGCCGCCACCGACCAGGTTGAATGTGCGAATGTGCTTCTTCACGAAGGCTGCCGAGTTCGTGGCCCAGCTAAAACCGAAGGCCATGAGAATAAACGGCAGGCCAATGCCGAGAGTGAAGGCAATCGCGAGAAGAATGCCTCGACCAGCGCTCGCTTGGTCAAGTGAAAGTGCGAGCACAGCCGAAAGGGTTGGACCAATACAGGGAGTCCAGCCGAGCCCGAAGGCTACACCGAGAAGCGGTGCGCTCCAGATTCCCAGCTTTGGTGAGACCTGAAAACGCGCAGTTCGTTGCATGAAACTGAACTGACCAACCATCACCAAACCCAGCAAGACAATCAGCACGCCTAGAATCCGTTGAACTAGTTGCATCGATGAAACTGCGATACCGAGCGAACCCGCGAGCGCGCCGAGAAGCACGAACACGGTTCCAAATCCGAGCACAAAAAGTGTCGAACCAAAAACAATTCGAGATCTGCTGGCTGCAAAACCACCCACGAAACTCAGGTAGCCGGGAATCAGCGGCAGGATGCACGGCGACAGGAATGAAACCAACCCGGCGAGAAACGCTACCGGCACAGCAGCCAGAAGCGATCCGTCGAAAATGATTCCCTGCACGTTAGCCCTTCAGCGCCGTATCAATCAGGCTGCGCAAGGTACCGGGTTCAAAACGCCCCAGCACTCGAGCGGTGACCTCGCCCTTGGCGTTGATTACCAATGTTGTTGGAACGGCCGAAGGCGAGACAACTCCGGTGTAAGCCTGAACCACTGCCCCAGACTCGATGTCCATCACCGACGGGTAGTTGAGCTTGTGGTTGCGCGCGAAGGCGAGCGCGGTGGCTGCACTGTCGCGCACATTCACGCCGACCACGTAAACACCCTGTTCTTCGTAATCGCTGGCAATCTTGGCAAGGTCTGGAGTTTCTGCTCGGCATGGGGCGCAGCCGGCGTACCAAAAGTTGATCACGGTCACATGCCCAAGCAAAGAATCGCTACTTAGCTGCTGGCCATCGAAAGTGGTTGAAGTCCACTTTTGACCCACCGACTTAGTGCCGTTGAATTCGGTCACCGAGCCGTCACCGGAAATGTAATTCTTGTTATCTCCGGTACGGAATTGCTCTGCGAGAGGGTCTGTTGCACAGGCGGAAAGACCGAACATCATTACCGCTGCCAGGCTGGCAGCTATTACGCGCTTCATACGGCTCCCTTATCAATTCGAGCTAGGTCGGCAGCAGGCTCACGGTAGGCAACCTCGCGGAACTTACCTTCCGCGTATTCAAAGCTGGTGATGCTGGAGAGCGAACAACGACGCTTGGACGGATTGTGAGCGAGGCGTGCGCCGACTAGGTGGCGATGAACCATCCAAATTGGTAGTTGATGAGTAACCATGACGACTTCGCCATCCTTGACCGATTCGGCAGCATCTTTCATGGCCTTCATCATTCGCTCGACGACGGAAACGTAGCTTTCGCCCCACGACGGTTGCATTGGGTTACGAAGATGGAAAACCAGGTGTGGACGAAGTAGCACTGTCTTAGCCGAAACTTTGCGACCCTCAAACATGTTGTAGGGCTCAATGATTCGCTCATCGAGATCAGGCACGGCGTCGAAGATTTTAGCGATTGGCTCGGCCGACTGCTGGGTGCGAAGCAACGGGGAAACCACAAGTTTGGTTGGTTTAATGCCCGATTCCAATAGCGTTAGTGCGGCCGCTTCGGCCATTTTCTTTCCGTACTTCACCGTGGCGAACCAGATGAACGTGGGTGGCGGGCATAATGCCATTCTACCCTCCGCTAAACTTGGGATTTCAGGGCGTACAGCCCACTCTCAGGTATGAAAAGAGCTAAGAAGAAATGCGCGAACGCACACTCGTCAAGGACCTAGCAGCCCGCACCGACGGACCGGTAACAATCGGTGGTTGGGTAGAAAAGCTTCGCGATCAGAAGCGCATCCAGTTCATCATCCTGCGCGATGAAACCGGTGACGTTCAGGTCACCTACCCTCGCCCCGTCATCAACGACGAACCAGACCTCGACGACGCACTAGCCGCCACGGTTTCAACCTTGACTGCCGGATCGTTTGTTTGGATCACCGGACGCCTGGTTCACGACGAGCGCGTAAAGCTTGGCGGCCTTGAGATTCAGTTAGACAACCTAGAGGTTGTTACCCTGGCCGACCCAGAAACCCCGATTGCCGACGACACCAGCATTGACAAGCGTCTTGACTGGAGATTCCTAGACCTTCGTCGTAGCGAAATGAACCTCGTGTTCCGCGTGCAAACCACCATCGAACACGCTTGGCGCACCTGGTGGTACGAGAACAACTTCATCGAGGTTCACTCGCCAAAGCTAATGTCGAGCCCTTCTGAATCAAACGCCGAACTGTTCAAACTTGAGTACTTCGAAACCCACGCCTACCTTGCCCAGAGCCCTCAGTTCTTCAAGCAGATGGCAATGATGTCTGGCTTCGGCCGCATGTTCGAGATCGGCCCAGTTTTCCGCGCCGACCCTTCGTTCACCTCGCGTCACGCAACCGAATTCATCTCGGTTGACATGGAAGTTTCTTGGATCGACAGCCACGAAGACATCATGCAGATGCACGAGCAATTGATGGTCACAGCCCTTACCGCAGTGAAGGAAAAGCACGGCGACGAAATCAAGCGCCT
>JBJORE010000146.1:0-3504 GCA_046049565.1 Actinomycetota bacterium | reverse complement strand
CCTTTTTGAATTGCATCGTAAAGGGTTGGATTTCCATCGATGTCCGGGCCGCCGAGTCGAGCGGCGACCTCAATGTTCTTGATTAGCTTCGCAAAAAGCTTGGCGCGACGACCGTCGATAACGGCTTTCTTGTGCTTAGTTGTAGCCCACTTGGAATGGCCGGACATGTTTCTCCCGAAGATGCTTTGGTTTAGTAGAAGTCTAATTGTTTAGGCGCAAACAAGCGCGTCATAGAAGTAACTGTGAATTCGATCTTCGCCCGTGACTTCGGGATGGAAACTGATTCCAAGACGATTACCTTGGACGACTCCAACTACTCGCCCGTCCTCAAGGCTGGCAACCACCTGGGCGTTCGAGCCGACCTTGGTAATTAAGGGTGCTCGGATGAATGCAGCATGCACGTAATCCGGAATCCCAGAGAACGGTAAATCCACCTCAAAAGAATCAAGTTGGTTCCCAAAGGCATTCCGCTGCACAACTACGTCTAAACCGCCGAATGTCTCTTGACCGAATATGCCATCGGTGATTTCATCCGCCAACATAATGAGCCCGGCACACGTTCCAAAGACTGGAAGACCCCCCTGAATTGCTTGGACAATTGGATCAAATAGGTCAAAAATACGAGCAAGTTTTCCAATGGTAGTCGACTCGCCGCCGGGCAAAACCAACCCAGAAACGGAGTCGAGTTCGTTTTTGCGTTTTACCGGAATTGCAGCAATGCCAAGACGTTCGAAGGCCTGCAGGTGCTCACGAAAGTCACCCTGCAGGCTCAAAACGCCTACAGGTTTAGTCATTACCAGCCGCGTTCAGCCAAACGGTGTGGAGCAGGAAGGTCGCTAACGTTGATGCCAACCATGGCTTCACCGAGTCCGCGGCTCACTTCTGCCAAGACGGCTGGGTCATTATAGAAAGTGGTTGCCTTAACAATTGCTTTAGCGCGTGCCACAGGGTCACCTGACTTGAAGATACCAGAGCCTACGAAGACTCCATCGGCGCCAAGTTGCATCATCAGAGCGGCATCGGCAGGTGTTGCTACGCCACCAGCAACAAACATGACTACTGGAAGCTTGCCTGTTCGGGCTACCTCGTGAACTAGCTGGTAAGGAGCCTGAAGTTCCTTTGCGGCAACATAAAGTTCATCTTCGCTCTTAGCGGCCAAAGCACGAATTTCACCCGAAATAGTGCGGATGTGCTTCATGGCTTCGGATACGTCACCGGTGCCTGCTTCACCCTTGGAGCGGATCATTGCCGCTCCCTCGGTGATGCGACGAAGTGCCTCACCAAGGTTGGTTGCGCCACAAACGAATGGAACATTGAAGTTCCATTTGTCGATGTGGTTTACATAGTCGGCGGGGCTGAGAACTTCAGACTCATCGATGTAGTCGACTCCCAGAGACTCAAGAATTTGAGCCTCAACAAAGTGCCCGATTCGAGCCTTCGCCATTACCGGAATTGAGAAATCATGTCTGGGTCACTCATGCGAGAAACGCCACCCTGGGCTCGAATATCTGCAGGTACACGCTCAAGTGCCATCACGGCAACTGCGCCTGCTTCTTCAGCAATTTTGGCTTGTTCAACGTTGATTACGTCCATAATCACACCGCCCTTTAGCATTTCTGCAAGGCCGCGCTTAATTAGTGGGGTACCAACTTCTGGCTTAGAAAATTCGCTCATGGTTACAAGTGTAAACCGACAAGGCCGTCGCTAAAGAAAGAAAACGAAACAGTTAGTGCCAAGCGGCAGCAATCTCGTCTCGCACCTGACTTAGAAGTTTAGGAAGTGCTTTAGTTTCAGCAATAATCGGGAAGAAGTTAGCATCGTTTCGCCATCGTGGCACGAGGTGTTGATGAAGATGTCCCGCTATGCCTGCTCCGGCAACCTCACCCTGATTCATACCGATGTTGAAGCCATGAGCTTTAGAAACACTAGAAAGAATCGACATTGCTTTCTGTGTTAGTTCCCCTATTTCCAGAACTTCCTCAGGGGTAGCTAGGTCATAAGTTGGTATGTGGCGATAAGGGCATATCAACAGGTGCCCCGAATTGTAAGGATAGAGATTCAAGAGAACGAAGGCAGTCTTGCCTCGGAAAACAATAAGAGCTTCTTGATCGGAGAGACTAGGTCCAATACAAAACGGACATTTGTCTTCGCTCGGCTGTTGCCCGTGTTGAATGTAAACAAGACGGTGCGGAGTCCAAAGTCTTTGGAACGAATCCGGAGCACCAGCAAAATCAGCCGCGCTTTCGATTCGCTCCTCGGACATTAGACCTGTTCCTTATTTTCGATAGCCTTCAGGATCCGTTCGATGGCGACCTCGACTGGAATACCATTTTCCTGGCTGCCATCACGGAAACGGAACGAAACTGCTCGGTTTGAACGGTCTTCCTCACCGGCGATCAACATGAACGGAACACGGTCCTTGGTGTGGTTTCGAATCTTCTTTTGCATGCGGTCATCCGAGTCATCGACTAACACTCGAACACCCTTACTTCTGAGCTCTGAAGCAATTTCATGTAGGTAATCACAGTATTCGTCTGCAATTGGAATGCCGGCAACCTGAAGGGGTGCCAACCAAGGCGGGAAGTGTCCGGCGTAGTGCTCGGTAAGTACACCGAAGAAGCGTTCAATCGAACCAAACAGCGCACGGTGAATCATGACTGGTCGCTTCAGTGAACCATCAGCAGCTGCGTATTCCAGATCAAAACGCTCCGGTAGGTTGAAATCAAGCTGGATGGTTGACATCTGCCACGTGCGGCCAATAGCGTCTCGGGCCTGAACCGAAATCTTTGGACCATAGAACGCGGCGCCACCTGGATCTGGAACAAGTTCCAAACCGGTCGCTTCAGCCACTCGAGCCAGAGTTCCAGTGGCTCGTTCCCAAATTTCATCGGAGCCAACGAACTTCGGGTTTCCTTCTTCCCTAGTAGAAAGTTCTAGGTAGAAATCAGTTAGACCGTAATCGCGAAGCAGCCCGAGAACGAAGCCGATTACCGAAGTCAGTTCCACTTCCATGTTCTCTTGAGTAACGAAAAGGTGAGCGTCATCCTGAGTCAATCCGCGAACGCGAGTTAGGCCGTGAACCACACCACTCTTCTCGTACCGATAGACGGTGCCGAATTCGAACATGCGAAGTGGGAGATCTCGGTAGGACCGAGACTGACTCTTGTAAACCAGGATGTGGAACGGGCAGTTCATCGGTTTCAGGTAGTAATCCTGACCCTGCTTTCGAACGATTCCGTTCTCGTCTACTTCTTCGTCCAATTTCATCGGCGGGAACATGCCGTCCGCGTACCAAGCAAGGTGACCAGAGGTTTCAAAGAGGTTCGACTTTGTGATGTGCGGCGAGTAAACGAAATCGTAGCCGTTTTCTTCGTGACGCTTGCGACTGTAATCTTCCATGACGCGACGAATGATTCCACCCTTTGGGTGGAAAACGGCAAGCCCTGAACCGATTTCTTCGGGGAATGAGAACAAATCAAGTTCGGCACCAATTCGACGGTGATC
>JBJORE010000145.1:0-2701 GCA_046049565.1 Actinomycetota bacterium | reverse complement strand
GCCCAACCCAGGAACGTGTAACCGCTTCGAGTGAACGAGACGCTCGGCAACTTGTAATAGTAAGACCTGGTTTTGATTACCTTAGTTGCATCGTAGGAACCGTTTGGCATGAGCGTAACCGTGCGAGTTACTGCGGCTGAGGCATCTGGTGTGCCGGCAGGTGCGCCTAGTACTAGAACTAGGGACAGTGCGACGAGTATGCCAATGCGCTTCATGAAACTCCAAAGGATTCAAGCCGCACATGTCGTAAACCTACGACGCTTTGTTAAAGGCTAACCCAAATAAAGGAAAAGTCCCCGACGATTTCTCGCCGAGGACCTTTCGTTCAAATTGAATTACTTCTTCTTTGCTTTAGCCTTGGCCTTAGCTTTTGGAGCAGCTTTCTTTGCAAGGTTGCTTGCTTTGTAAACTGGCTGGCCAACGTAAACCTTGCCACCAACGGTGGTCATGGTTGCCGAGCCGGCTAGAACATAGCCTGCGTTTAGGTGTGCGGAAACCTTGCCACAGAAGTCACTGTCATCAAATCCGGTTAGGAATTTGTACGGCTTCTCGAAGCTGTAGACAGGAGCTGCAACTACAGCAGCCTTAGCGGCTACTTTTGGAGCTGCCTTGCGAACAGGAGCCTTCTTAGCTACTGGCTTCTTGGCAACAACTTTCTTTGCAAGTGGCTTGGCAGCAGGCTTCTTAGCAACTGGCTTCTTTGCGGCTGGCTTTGCAGCAGCCTTAGGAGCAGCCTTAGCGGCTACTGGCTTAGCAGCTGGCTTTGCGGCCGGCTTCTTAGCAACGGTTTTGGCTGCGGCAGGCTTAGCTGCTGCAACCTTCTTAGCGATTGGTTTTTTAGCAGCAGGCTTCTTGGCCGCTGGCTTCTTTGGAGTAGTCATACTTTAAGTTTTCACCGCACATTAAAAAATGCGTGTATTGAAGACGGTTAACTTTTGGTAACTAAAAGAGGCGATTGTGAGCGGTGTCGAGCCCGCGCAGTTCGTCGTAGTTTAAAACGACACATTCGATGCCTCGATCTTCAGCGAGGGTTCGCGCCTGAGGTTTGATTTCCTGGGCGGCAAAAATTCCTCGAACCGGACGAAGTTGAGGGTCGCGATTTAGAAGTTCTAGGTAGCGGGTCAACTGTTCGACGCCGTCGATATCTCCGCGACGTTTTAGTTCGATTGCTACCGTTTGACCTTCGGCGTCTTTCGCCAAAATATCCACCGGACCGATTGCGGTGAAATATTCGCGTCGAATCAGTGTGGCCTTTGGATCCCAAACTTCGAGGTGTTCGGCAAACATTTCTTGAAGCTGTGCTTCAACGCCGTCTTTGATCAGCCCCGGGTCTTCACCTAGGTGGTGCTCAAGTTCGTGGAGGATTTCGTAAATGAGCACATAAAGAATGTCGGCGGTCTTAGCCTGGCTTACTCGCCAAACCTCTTTAACGCCGAGAGCTTCCTGCTCTTCGTCTGGTTCGCGCACGGTGATGGTGCAAGGCGGATTCATCCAGTTGAGTGGTTTGTAAGATCCAGAGTCGCTGTGAACAAGGATCGAGCCGTCGCCTTTGAGCATGAGAAGTCTGGTGGCGAGCGGTAGGTGAGCCGAGAGGCGACCGGCATAGTCAACCGAGCAACGGGCAATTACTAGGCGCATTTACTTCTTCGACGCCTTGTCTAGTTTTGCTTCTAGCTTCTCTAGTCGGTCGATTAGGTGGTTGAGCGCCTTGTCTTGTTCACCTAGGTGAAGTTGAATCTCTTTGGCTTCTTCGAGAATTGCACCAGCGTCGTCGTATGTTGCTATGGCTCGCTTTTCACTTTCGTGGGCCTGAAGGTTTTGGCCAACCATAATGACCGGCAGTAGCACTAGCTGAAGGAAGGTCTGGGCAATCCAAGCAACGATAACCACGGTGTCGCCGGTGGCAATTGCTGCCGGGAGCGAAACCAGGCTGAGGCCAACGAAAACATCCGGTCGTTGAGCGAGAGCTTAGTTTTGTGGCGGTGGGTAAGTTTCGGAGGCGTGGCCTTGCGCTCTTCGGCGCGAGGGTGTTGCTGGTACTGGTAGTTGGCCTTAACCATTTCGCTTCCGGTAGGTAACGTCAACCTTGGTAGTTACCGGTGCCAGGGTCACGTTTCGAACCTTGATCGCGACAGTTTCCACGTTCAAAAGAGCCTCAACACGAGCCTTTAGTGAATCAGGGTCGATGTCGCCACCTTCTAGAGTCAAGCTGGTTTTGGCATCGTCGACTTTGCCTTTCAGGAACCAGCGAGAGTCCACGATGGCCATTACCAAAACTAGGAAAGCCGAGTACTCAATCTTTTCCCAGAGGCTGAATCCAGTTAGACCGATGATCATGCCCGAACCAAGACCCACCAATAGGTAGGCCATCGAAATCCACGAGGCGGTGCTCGAACGCAGACGAATTACCGAGACCACGGCGAATAGCGCAAAGCCAACACCGAGTGACAGGGTGTAGGAAGCCAGGGCGCCGGTCAGTGCCCAGAGGGTGATGTTGATGGCAGCGATTGAGATGGCCATCTCTCGGTCGCGGTGTCGGCGGTAAAATAGAACGAAGGCCAACAACGCAACCACAATTAGGTCAACGCCTAGCGATGCGAAAAATTCAAATGGGTCTACACGAAGCATGGAGTAAGTCTAAACGCATGACAAAGAATCGCCTGTCTCTGGCTATCGCTCTAACCAGCATTTTTGTCAGCGT
>JBJORE010000144.1:0-3350 GCA_046049565.1 Actinomycetota bacterium | reverse complement strand
CGGATTCCCTCGGAAAGTTGCTGCCAAACCTCTTCGCTAAAAGGAGTTCTGGCATGCTCACGAACCGAATCGTGAACAACCTGGGCAAAGTCTTGGTTCTCCCACTCACGCCTGGCAAAGCCAACCAGAGCGAAGCCAGGCGGAAGAAGTCCGCGGTTTGCGAGATCGTAAACGGCAGGCATGAGCTTTTTTCTGGAAAGGTCGCCAGTGACGCCAAAGATAACGAGCGAGCTAGGACCAGCGATGCGATTGAGGCGACGGTCGTCAGGATCGCGAAGAGGATTGTGACCAGCGGCCAACTTTGCAGGACTCAATCGATACTCCTAAAGCCTGTTTGAAATGAGTGCCAGGCCAGCTTCGACGTCACTCACGGTGAGAGTCAAAACAGGTCGACCATGTGAGGCCAAAACTTCTGCGTCTCCGGCGGCCTGCGAGGCAATAAGTTCACCAAGCGTGAAATCGCGGCCAGGAACTGCAATGTCTTCAGATGCACGTGACACGATCTGAACATACAGACCCTGTGCTGGACCGCCCTTGTGGTACTGGCCGGTTGAGTGTAAGAAGCGGGGAGCCCAACCGAAAGTGGTTGGCCTGCCAGACTTCGACGCAAACAGTGGGCGAAGCTTGGCTGCCGACGGGTGATCAACGCGGTCTAGGTAGGCGTGAATCGAAACGAAGCTGTCTGATTCTCCGAGCGTAATTAATGCCTCAAGTGCGCCAGCTACAGAAGTTATGCCTGTTACATCAAGACCTTTTACACGAACCTCAACACCGGATTCCGAGAAAGCAGCAGGAAGTTCCGTCGCACGGTTTTCCAACATGCCGCGGGCGGCAATCTTGGCCGACTCAACATCTGGCTGATCGAATGGGTTGATACCGATTAGACGAGATGCCACAACAGTTGCATACTCCCAAAGTAGGAACTGGGCTCCAAGAGAACCCGAAACAGCAACCTCATCTTCGTTTGCTTCTACAGCATCTGCGACCAAGCGGGCAACGACCAGATCAGACGGCTTGCTAGCAAGCTCCGGAGCTGAGTTCTCTAGAACAACTGGCAAAACGCCTCTGCCTAGCTTTCCAGTGGATTCGGCAATAAGCTGTTCAGCCCAATCGCCTAGACCGTGGATAGAAGTTCCGGCCTCAACAAGTCCTACCTTGTCGGCAAAACTAGACCCGCTGGCGGTGCGAGCAAGAACCGCACCTAGAACGAGACCGGGATTGGTGACATCGTCACTGCCGAGTACACCCATCTCTGAAACGGCATCCTTGAGAAGACCTTGAATGTCGGCTCCCGCCAAACCCGATGGAACTAGACCAAAGGCGGTCAAAGCTGAATAGCGTCCGCCGACGGTTGGGTCGGCATTGAAGATTCGGTAACCATCAGCCTTCGCTGCCGCCTCCATAGGCGAGCCAGGATCGGTCACAATGACAATGCGGTCAGTCTTGTCGATTCCAGCTTGGGTAAAGGCCTGCTCAAAAAGACGCTTCTGGGAGTCGGTTTCTACGGTAGAACCAGACTTGGATGAAACTATTACGGCAGTCTTAGTCAAGTCTCCTGCAAGAGCGTGCCCAACTTGCTCTGGATTGGTCGAATCAAGCACAACGAGTTCAACGTCGGCGGTCTTGGTAATGACTTCTGGTGCGAGCGATGAACCGCCCATGCCACATAGCACAAAGCGATTAACGCCGTTTTCGTTGAAATATGACTTCAACTCGAGGATGCCGGCAACCAGTGCCTGTGACTCAGTCGCAGATGTGGTCCAACCCAAACGAATTGAACTTTCAGCTTCTGCATCTTTGCCCCAGAGAGTGAAATCCTTCGCGGCAATGCGACTTGCAACCTTGTCGGCAACGAGTTGATCGATTACTGATTCGACAGCTTCGGCTGTTTTGCCATTGGTGGCTACTTTGAGAGACATTACTTGACAGCCTCAAGTGCGGCGTCAATGCTTGCCACAAGTTCGTTCCAAGAGATGATGAACTTCTCAACACCTTCGGTTTCAAGAAGTTCCGTAACGTCGTCGTAACTGATACCAAGTTTGGCAAGCTGGTTCAAGCTGGTTCAGAACTTCGGTCGACTCGGCGTAGTGGCTAACAATTGAGTTCGCAGGAATAACGCCGTGATCGAATACCGCTTCCATGGTCTTTTCAGGCATGGTGTTGACCAACATTGGTGCAACTAGTTCGGTTACATAAAGAGTGTCGAGAAGTGCTGGATCTTTTACTCCAGTCGAAGCCATCCAGTGGGCGCTGCTTGTTTGCACCAGTGGCCTCAAGTTCAGCCCACTCAGAACTTGCAAAGTCTTGCTCGAATACCTGGTAAGCCAAGCGGGCATTAGCTAGGGCAGCCTTGCTCTTCAATGCGATGGCCTCGTCGGTGCCAATTGCTTCCAAGCGCTTGTCGATTTCGGTGTCTACACGTGAAACGAAGAATGAAGCGACCGAGTGAATCTTCGACAAATCATGGCCATTGGCCTTTGCCAACTTGATCCCGGCAATGTAAGCAGCAATAACCTCGTGGTAACGCTGAAGCGAGAAGATTAGAGTCACATTTACGCTTATACCCTCGCCGATTACCGAAGTGATTGCCCCAAGACCAGCCTTGGTGGCAGGGATCTTGATCATCACGTTTTCGCGGTTTACCTTGGCGAAGAGCTCTTTGGCTTGCTTTACGGTGCCGTCGGTGTCGTGAGCCAATCCTGGTTCAACTTCAATGGAAACTCGACCGTCAAAGCCATTTGACTTCGCGTAAACGTCTTTGAAAATGTCACAGGCGTTTGTGACATCGACAGTGGTGATTTCGAAAATTGCTTCGGTGGCAGATTTTCCCAAGCCAGCAAGTTCAGAAACCTGAGGGCCGTAACCCTCACCCTTGCCAAGTGCCTGAGCAAAAATGGTTGGGTTGGTAGTTACGCCACTAACCGAACGGGTTTCGATCAATGAGGCCAAGTTACCGGACTCAATGCGTGAGCGGGAAAGGTCGTCGAGCCAAATACTTACGCCGTTTGAATCAAGCTCATTCCAAACTCGCGGAATAGGGTCTTGTAATCGGCCGAAGCGCCGAAGTGCTCGATCGAAACGGATTCACCGAATGGGCCAACATACTTGCTCCAGCCGAGGTTTAATCCGGCTTCGACCGATACGCGAGCCTTGACATTCGCAGGAAGCACCGAGTTGCGGTAATCCTGCGATTGCTCTTCAAACCATTCCAAACAAGGAGCAGAAACGACTCGGGTGGCAATGCCAGCAGTTTCTAGTTGAAGTCGTGCTTCTACCGCGAGCTGCAATTCTGAACCGGTGGCAATAAGTATTAGCTTTGGCTTACCGTTGGCTGCTTCAGCAAGAACGTA
>JBJORE010000143.1:0-2856 GCA_046049565.1 Actinomycetota bacterium | reverse complement strand
GGCGCGGTCCCAGATGCCCATACCGGCAGCCAATGCCACCATTACAGCAAGCAGACCCCAACCAGCCCAGAGCGGCAAGCTTTCGTTCATAATGGCTTTGACCTCTGGAACGTCAACGCGGAAAAGACCACCGTCGCCCAGTAGAACCAGAGCCAGACCTTGGAATGCTAGGAAGAACGCCAAAGTTACCACGAACGATGGAACACCGATCTTGGCCACGAAGTAGCCAAGGACCAAGCCCACCAGCGCTCCAAATACAAGCGCAACGGCAACGGCAATCTGCCAAGGCATACCGCCCTTGATAGATAGGTAGAAGATGTCCATCGCCACACCTGCGGTGACACCAGCCGAAAGGTCAATCTCAGCCAGCAAGATAACGAAGACCAGCGCCATGGCCAGAGTGGTTAGCTCGGCGGCCTGAACGAACAGGTTGGCGATGTTCAACTTGGTTAGGAAGAACGGGCTCAGGGATGCGAATAGAGCAGTTAGTACACCGAGTGCACCAATTGCTGGAAGCGCTCCCATTTCACCGTTCTTTAGACGAGAACCATAAGCCGGGCGCCGACATTTGTGAAGTTTCCTGCTTGCTCATTAGTTGCTTCCTTCGTAGGTCTTGGTGCCGGTGATGTAACCTACAACATCCGTCTGGTTGGTCTTCTTGGTTTCAATCTGTGCCACCATGCGTCCCAGGTAAAGCACTGCGATGTCGTCGCACACTTTGAAAACGTCGACGAGGTTGTGACTGATGATGATTACTGCAACACCAGAATCGGCTAGTCGACGAACTAGGTTCAAAACCTGTTCAGTCTGGGCCACGCCAAGAGCTGCGGTTGGCTCATCCAGAATTACAAGTTTTGCGTTGCGGAGCACTGAGCGGGCAATTGCAACAGTCTGGCGTTGACCGCCGGAAAGAGAAGAAACCTTCTGGCGAACCGACTTCACTGTGCGGACCGAAAGGCTCTGTAGTGCTTTGGTAGCTTCAAGTTCCATGGTTGGCTCTGACAGGGTGCCGTAAGAAGTTTCCTCGCGACCTAGGAACATGTTTTGAACGATGTCTAGGTTTTCGCAGAGTGCTAGGTCTTGGTAAACAACTTCAATGCCAAGTGCACCGGCCTGGCGAGGATCGTGAATGTTGACTTCTTGGCCTTCGAAAAGAACGGTTCCACCGTCGTACGGCTGAACACCTGAAAGACCCTTGATTAGGGTTGACTTTCCAGCACCGTTGTCTCCAACCAGTGCGGTAACTTTTCCGGCGTATGCCTTGAGATCGACACCCTTTAGGACGTCGACGGGACCGAAGCTCTTGACAATGCTTCTTAATTCGATAACTGGCTCAGCCATCACATTTCACTTTCTAAAAATCTTGTTTGCCGAAATCGAGGTTCGGACTTTTGGAGGAAATCTTGTGCCGACACCCGAAGGTGCCGGCACAAGACCATCCGTTTTTGTTACTTGACGCCGTACTTCTCACAAGCAGCTGCAACAGCAGCGGTGCAGATGTCCGAAGCCTTGGCATCGCCAGCAGCTACAACATCCTTTACCTTGTCAGCAGTGGTTGCAATTGGGTCTAGGGCAACGAAAGGAGTTCCGTCGGCTAGAGTCTTGCTTGCAGTTGGCTTCTCACCCTTTAGAAGAGCGATAGCTAGTTCAGAAGCAGCCTTAGCTTCTACGGTGAAAGGCTTGTAGACGGTTGCCCACTGCTTTCCTAGTAGAACGTTCTGTAGACCAGCAACCGATGCGTCCTGACCCGATACAGGAACGGTTAGGCCGTTCTTGTCTAGGATCGCGATGATCGATGCAGCGTTGTTGTCGTTTGGAGCTAGAACAGCGTCGACCTTACCCTTTACAGCAGTGAATGCCTGCTCGAATAGGGTTCCAGCCTTTGCACCATCCCAGGTACCTTCCATGGTGAATGCAGCCTTGGCGCCAGCAGCGTCAAGAACCGAAAGAGCACCGTCTAGGAACATCTTGGCGTTACCGTCAGCTGGGTCACCCGAAGAGTAGATGATGCTTGCGGTGGTGATGTCCTTGCCAGCAGCAGCTAGACCGTCAACGATCATCTGACCCTGTAGCTCTCCAACAACAGCGTTGTCGAATGATACGTAGTAGTCAGCGCCAGCGATTGGGCGGTCGTAAGCAATTACAGGAATGCCCTGAGCCTTAGCCTTCTCAGCTACCGATACACCGGCACCCTGGAAGTCAACTAGAAGCATTACTCCACAGCCCTTTGAAAGCTGCTGGTCTGCAATGGTTGCGTACTTTGCGGTGTCCGACTGTGCGTTCTGGATGTCAGCTTCGTAACCTGCTTCGGTTAGAGCCTTCTCTAGAGCTGGACGGTCACCTGGCTCCCAGCGGGTTCCGCTGTCGGCGTCTGGAAGGATTACACAGGCGCGGGTGCTACCTGTTGGTGCTGCAGAACAACCGCTTAGAGCAAGCATCGATGCTGCTACAACGGCGGTTAGTGAAAGCAATGAAGACTTCTTCATCTTTTTCCCTTCGTTTCTTGGTTGGATTCGACTAAAGAACCGTCGAGGAACTCAGTTTTGAGTCTGACTATATGTTGCCCCATCCAACAAACCCTAAAACACCAAAACACGTAACAAATCAGTAAAGTTATGAATTTGTTGTTTTAGCCAACAAGTAGATTTATAGAGTGAAGTCTCCAATAATTTCGCTTCAGTCAGCGGGCGTCCTCGGAAGTAACCGAGACGTTGTTCGCCAGCACAACCTGTCGCTCATTTTGCAGATGATTCACTTTTATGGAACCGTCACTCGTTCCCAATTGACTTCAACTACCGGGCTCAACCGCTCAACAATCTCAGACCTTGTTTCCGAACTCGAGCTTTTGGGTTTCGC
>JBJORE010000142.1:0-4570 GCA_046049565.1 Actinomycetota bacterium | reverse complement strand
TTGAAGTTCTGTTGCCAACTTAACTCGTTGTGCTTCACCACCCGAAAGTGTTGTAGCCGACTGCCCTAAACGAACGTAACCAAGTCCAACTGAAACCAAAGTGTCAAGGTATCTGGCGATAGCCGAAACTGGGGCAAAGAACTCAGCCGCTTCGGCAATTGGCATCTCCAATACTTCAGAGATGTTCTTTCCCTTGTAGCGAACCTGCAGGGTCTCGCGGTTGTAACGCTCTCCGTGACAAACTTCGCAAGCAACGTAGACGTCGGGGAGGAAATTCATTTCGATGCGAAGCGTGCCATCGCCACTACATGCTTCGCAGCGACCGCCCTTCACGTTGAGTATGTGGTCAAAGACGCCGGTGTACGTGGCTGGGTTTGACCTCGGCGTACGCCCGATTGGAGCTTGGTCAACGTGGACTACCTTGTCGAGGTGCTCGATACCCTCAATTCTGGTGTGCTTACCAGGAACGCCCTTGGCTCCGTTGAGTCCGTTTGCGAGGACCTGGTAGAGAATATCGTTTACGAGCGATGACTTTCCAGAACCACTGACACCGGTAACTGCGGTCAGCACTCCAAGTGGAAATTCGGTGTCAACATTCTTTAGATTGTTTTCCCTGGCTCCAACAACCTTTAGCTTTCGACTCGGATCGATTGGTCTGCGACTACCTGGAACCTCGATCTTCATGCGACCTGAGAGATACGCGCCGGTTACGGAGTTCTTGTTGGCCAAAATTTCTTTATAGGTACCTGAGTGAACGACTTCTCCACCGTGAACGCCGGCTCCAGGCCCGATATCGACAACCCAGTCGGATGCCCGAATCGTGTCTTCGTCGTGTTCAACAACAACGAGGGTGTTACCTAAATCGCGCAACTTAATCAAAGTCTCAATTAACCGGCGATTGTCTCTCTGGTGAAGACCGATTGAAGGTTCGTCTAGAACATACAGAACTCCGGTTAACCCTGAACCGATTTGGGTAGCAAGGCGGATTCTTTGCGCCTCACCGCCACTCAGTGTGCCAGCTGCGCGTTCCAGACTTAGATAATCGAGTCCAACGTTGAGGAGGAAGACCAGACGAGCTTGGATCTCGCGAAGTACCTGGGCAGCGATTTTACCTTCACGCTCGTCTAGCTTGAGGTTTGTGAAAAAGGCACTGCAGTCCCGGAGGCTCAAACTTGCAACGTCGGCGATTGAGCTCCCGTGAACCTTTACTGCTAGCACTTCCGGCTTGAGGCGCGAACCACCACACGCGGCGCATGGAATCTCGCGAAGGAACCCGGACCAGCGACCTCGTTGAAAATCGTTTTCGCTTTCTAGCCACTTGCGCTCAATGTAGGTGAGTACGCCTTCGAAGCCAGAGGTATAACGAAGTTCACGACCGTATTTGTTCTTCCACTTAACCTTCACGTCGAAGTTGTTTCCGTGAAGAACAGCCTCTCGAACATCCTCGCTAAGCGTATTCCAAGGTGCATCTAACGAGAACTCAAGTTCCTCGGCGAGGCTCGTTAGGATTCGCGTAAAAAATCCATAGAGCCCCTTACCTGGCGTTGACCAAGGAAGCAGAACGCCTTCGTTGATACTGGCACTTGGATCTCCGATTACAAGTTCCGGTTCAACAGCCATCTTGGTGCCGAGACCGCTGCAAGCAACGCAAGCACCGAATGGGGCGTTGAAGGAAAAGGTGCGTGGTTCGATTTCGGTTAGCGTCAACTCATGTTCGTTTGGGCAAGACATCTTCTCGCTGAAACTGCGTTTTGAATCTGAACCCTTTTCATCGACGAGGTCTAGAATCAAGCGTCCGCCGGCTAGCTTCAGCGCGGTCTCCACCGAATCGGTAAGTCTTTGAACAATGTCGGATTTGGCTATGAGCCGGTCCACGACCACTGAAATGTCGTGTTTGAAAGTCTTTTTGAGAGGTTTTGCATCGGCCAGTTGGATAGTTTCTCCGTCAACGGTGACTCGGGAGAAGCCCTGACTCGTCAGCGACGAGAAAAGGTCGACAAATTCACCCTTCTTCTGCGTGACAATCGGCGCCAAGATTTGGAAGCGGGTTCCTTCCGGTAGCTCCAGAAGCTGGTCCACAATCTGCTGCGGGGTTTGCTTTACGATCTTCTCGCCACACTCGGCACAGTGAGGAACACCGATCCGTGCCCACAAAAGTCTTAGGTAGTCGTGGATCTCAGTGATTGTTCCAACAGTTGAGCGAGGATTACGGTTTGTAGATTTTTGGTCGATAGAAACAGCAGGCGAAAGTCCTTCGATGAAGTCAACATCTGGGCGATCTACTTGGCCGAGGAACTGACGCGCATAGGCCGAAAGTGATTCAACGTAACGACGCTGACCTTCAGCGAAGATTGTGTCGAAAGCTAAGGATGACTTTCCAGAGCCGCTCAATCCGGTAAAGACAACGAGTGAGTCGCGAGGAATTTCCAAATCAATGTTTTTAAGATTGTGGACTCTGGCACCTTTTACGTGCAGTTTGTTTTCGGCGTTTAGTTGACTCACCTAAGAAGTCTAATTCTTTTCATCACGCAATCGTGCCGCTAGTTCAAACTGAAGTTCGGCCGCCGCCTGGCGCATTTCGGCTTCCAATTCCAAAACGGTGTTTACCAGTTCGTCGACGTCCTTGGTTTTACCGTTTCTTGCCTTGCCCTTGCTCTTACCAGCACGAAGTGATTCGACCAAAGTGGCGGTATCGACCTCTTCGCGGTGAATTTGATCGGTTAGGTCTGCGATCTTCTTTCTTAGCGGTTGCGGGTCAACGCCGTGAAGCGTGTTGTAGGCAACTTGTTTTGCTCGGCGGCGATCGGTCTCATCGATTGCCTGTTCCATTGCAGGTGTCAGTTTGTCGGCGTACATGTGAACTTCGCCGTTAACGTTTCGTGCGGCTCGACCGATGGTCTGAATCAGTGACGTGGCAGAGCGCAGGAAGCCTTGCTTGTCGGCGTCAAGAATTGCAACCAGTGAAACTTCTGGAAGGTCAAGACCTTCGCGCAGGAGGTTGATACCAACCAGTACGTCGTAAACACCCGCACGTAGCTCGGTCAGGAGTTCAACGCGCCTCAGGGTATCGACATCGCTGTGTAGGTAGCGCACGCGAACGCCTGCCTCGGTGAAGAACTCGGTCAAGTCTTCAGCCATCTTCTTGGTAAGAGTTGTGACGAGAACGCGCTCGTCCTTGCCAGCTCGAATACGAATCTCTTCAAGTAGATCATCAACCTGACCCTTGATTGGCTTGATCACGATCTTTGGGTCAACAAGTCCGGTTGGTCGAATGATTTGTTCGACGAAGCCATCTCCGCGTGCGAGTTCGTACTTTCCAGGGGTTGCCGAAAGATAGACAGTCTGCCCAACTCGTTCCTCAAACTCTGAAAATTTGAGTGGGCGGTTATCAAGCGCCGATGGGAGCCTGAAGCCGTGTTCGACGAGGGTTCTCTTGCGGCTCGAATCGCCTTCATACATGGCGCCGATCTGAGGTACGGTCACGTGCGATTCGTCGATGACCATCAAGAAGTCGTCGGGGAAGAAATCAAGAAGACAACTAGGTGCACTCCCCTGCTCACGTCCGTCAATGTGGCGTGAATAGTTTTCAATACCTGAGCAAAAACCTAACTCACGAATCATTTCCAGGTCAAAGGTGGTGCGCATTTTGAGTCGCTGAGCCTCAAGGAGCTTGCCTTGTCCCTCTAATTCTTTGAGACGTGCAGCAAGTTCATCTTCAATCGCCTCAATCGCTCTACCCATCTGCTCCGGCGGAGCAACGTAATAACTGGCTGGGAATATGGCCACGTGAGGCACCGTGGCAACGATTTCACCAGTTAGAGCCGAGAGCGAGTAGATAGCCTCAATTTCGTCACCGAAAAATTCAATTCGAGTGGCCAGCTCATCGTAGACCGGAATGATCTCAACCGTGTCGCCCTTCACACGGAAGTTGCCTCGGGAGAAGTCGAAATCATTTCGCTTGTATTGAAGATCTACGAACTTACGAATCAGGTCGTCTCGGTCGATTCGATCTCCGACCTGAAGCGAAACAGATTGATTTAGGTATTCGGCTGGAGCACCAAGACCATAGATGCATGAAACCGTTGAAACTACGACGACATCGCGTCTGGACAAAAGACTCATAGTGGCTTTGTAGCGAAGTCGCTCTACCTCTTCGTTGATTGAAGAGTCCTTCTCAATGAAGGTGTCGGTCTGGGGAACGTAGGCTTCTGGTTGGTAGTAGTCATAGTAGCTAACGAAGTACTCAACCGCGTTGTTTGGAAGCAGTTCGCGAAATTCGTTAACCAGTTGGGCGGCCAGCGTCTTATTGTGCGCAAGCACCAGAGTTGGCCGCTGAACTTGTTCAATGAGCCAGGCAGTTGTGGCAGATTTTCCGGTACCTGTTGCTCCTAGAAGTACGATGTCCTTCTCGCCGGCGTTTAGCCGCGCCGTTAGTTCAGCAATGGCGCTTGGCTGGTCGCCAGATGGCTTGTACTCGCTAATTACCTGAAACGGAAAAACCTGACGCTTTGCCTCAACCGACATTCTTCTGCGCCTTTTCACTTGCTAGTTGTTCGATGTCTTTGAAAAG
>JBJORE010000141.1:0-2589 GCA_046049565.1 Actinomycetota bacterium | reverse complement strand
TCGTGGCGGCGGTCGCGGTGGCGACCGTGAAGGTCGTGGCGGTGGCCGTGGTGGTTTCGGCGGCGGTCGCTCTGGCGGTCGTGGCGGTTTCTCAGGCGGAGGTCGCTCTGGCGGAGGTGACCGTTCGGGTTACGGACGTAGCTCTTCGGCCGGTGGCCGGTCTTACATTGTTAGATAAGTGGTGACGGAGGTGATTTCTTTACAGTGTCAAAAATTCCTACTAAAGTAAAAGTTGTGCACCCACTAAGCGGAAAAGTTAAAAAGCGCGCGTCCTTCGACGAGCTGCTACTTTCCGGAATCGCTGCAGTGGCCGACAAGGGGATCGACCACACGAGCGTCTCCGATGTGGCAACCGTCTCCGGCGTATCGCGTCCAACTTTCTACACCTACTTCGGCGACATGAACGGTTTCCTGGCTGAAGTTTGGCTGCGCTACGGCCAAGAATGGCTCGAGTCGCTCGTTGATGGCTCCGAGGCTTTGACCCCAGAAATCGACCAAGCTCTCCTAGAAATCTTCGCCGCAGCGCGCAGAATCCCAGAAGTTTTCGAAGTAGTTCAACCAGACTTTGAGCGCTGGTGGTACGAACAAACCGAAGACAACCCAATCAAGGCTCAGCGTTTGATCTGGAAGCTCGGATTCAAGCTTGGCTACAAGATGTCCAAGTTTGTGAGTCACAAGGCCGACCTCGGCCTTCCAATTGTCAACTTCCTCAACCTTCCAGATGACGCCATGAGTTTGCCATTCCTAGCTGGGCTTGGAACCGTGGACCCAGAACTCTTGCCGCCGGTTTCAGGGCTTACCGCGGTCGACGACAGCGTTGAAGCTTCGCTTACCTTGGCGACCATGGAAGTTATCGCAAGTTCCGGAGTGGTCGCTGCGTCGATGACTCGTGTTGCAAGACGTGCCCGCGTTTCCACCGGAACCGTTTACCCAAGATTCAAGAATGCGGAGACGCTGATTCAATCGGCCTTCTCGCAGGCGATTGCAACCATCGTGGGCAAGAACGTTGAAGTTGTTGCCGAGCGCGGTCTCGGTATCGACCAGTACGCTCTAACCGTCAACGCGGGTTATGGAGCGAGCCGAAAGGTTTGGCGAAACTTCCGCACCGAGATGCACCTCGAGGCAGCACACAACCCAGAGTTGGCTGCATTCATGGAATCCGGTTTTGATAAACCGACCCAGTTCCTCGAAGAGTCATTTATCAAGTTTGGTCTCACCCCGCAGTTGGCACCTTCAATTGCCTGGTTCTTGCACTCACACGCGATCGGTATTTCCATGATCTTCAAGGTGATGCCGTCTGTTGCCCACATCGATTACCGCATCATGGCCCGGTGGATGATTTCCCAGTTGCCAAAGTAGTGGCTCGTCACCTAAACTAGAGGAAGCCAAAGACCGTCGGTTTTAGATTCCGCAAGGAAACTAACGAAGGCCCGCATAAAGCGGCATCCAACGCAGGTGTATGAAAAGACTTTTCACTTTTGTGAATTTTTGCCTCGTGCCCTTGCGCATGGGGCTTTTTTATTGGGCTTGGGGCTACCGACACAAACAAACCAAGGAGTGCCATGGCGAACAAGGAAGCTAAGGTTGCCGAACTTACTGGACTATTCCAGAGTTCTTCAGCCGTATTGCTAACCGAGTACCGCGGACTCACTGTGGCGCAGCTCAAAGAGCTACGCCGTTCTGTCAGTGGGAACGCAACCTACGCCGTGGCAAAGAACACGCTAATCAAGATTGCAGCTAAGAACGCTGGCGTGACCGCATTTGACGGTCACCTAGCAGGACCAACTGCTCTCGCATTCGTATCCGGTGACGTTGTTACCGTTGCGAAGGCTTTCCGTGACTTTGCCAAGGCAAACCCTCTACTAGTTGTAAAGGCAGCCGTCCTAGACGGTGTAGCCCTAGACGCTGCAGAGGTTAAGAAGCTTGCTGACCTCGAGACCCGCGAAGTTCTATTGGCTAAGGCCGCTGGAATGTTCAAGGCTTCGATGTTCCAGGCTGCTTACATGTTCCAGGCTCCACTTGCTCAGGCTGCTCGCGCAGTCGACGCCCTGCGTCAGAAGCAAGAAGCATCGAACTAACACTCGCTTTACAAAACCAATAAATAGGAGAAACAAATGGCCAAGTTGACCACTGACCAGCTAATTGACGCGTTCAAGGAGCTATCACTAATCGAGCTAAGCGACTTCGTTAAGAAGTTCGAAGAAGTATTCGAAGTTACCGCTGCTGCACCTGTTGCAGTTGCAGCTGCTGCAGCTCCTGCTGCTGGCGGCGCTGACGCTGCAGAAGAGAAGGACTCGTTCGACGTAGTTCTAGAATCTGCTGGCGACCAGAAGATCGCAGTTATCAAGGAAGTTCGCGCACTGACCAACCTAGGTCTAGGCGAGGCAAAGGCTGTTGTTGACGGCGCTCCTGCAACCGTACTAGAGGGTGCAAACAAGGAGACCGCTGAGAAGGCAAAGGCTGCTCTTGAAGGCGCAGGCGCAAAGGTTACCCTTAAGTAATCTCTGTAACATTTGGAAACCCGCTCAGTCTCTGAGCGGGTTTTCGCTTTAATAAAGACATGGGTAAACAGGTAATCATCCTCCACGG
>JBJORE010000140.1:0-2987 GCA_046049565.1 Actinomycetota bacterium | reverse complement strand
ATCGAACGCTTGATGTCCACCTCGGTGCGCGTGGTGAGTTTCACAATGCGCGGGGCAACTATCAAGGTCATGCTTCGATTATCCACGAACCCTTAGGCTGTGTAGGTGACCAAACCACAACGCTCCTGGGTAATCGACTTCAGTATTCTCGCCCTAATCTGGGGAGCCAGCTTCCTCTTTATTGCCGTTGCCGGTCGAGCGCTACCTCCGGTCGGTGTTACTTTCTTCCGCATGGCTTTTGGAGCTGCTGCACTCTTCGTTTTGGTCAAACTTGCCAAACAACGCATTCCGCTCAGCAAAGAGGCTTGGATCAAAACTTTTATTGCCGGACTAATGATGAGTGCAATTCCGTTCACACTTTTCGCGTTCGCCGAACTACACATCGGCTCGGGCCTGGCCGGCATGGTGAACGCCGCCACACCGGTTATGACCGTGCTGGCAATCATGGTCGCCTTCCGAGAACAACAACCAACGCGCGTGCAGCTAATCGGGCTTGGCGTTGGAATTATGGGAACCCTGGTTCTGCTTGGAGTTTGGCAAGGTTTCGGAGACAACGACCCGCTCGCTCTGGGTGCGCTAATCCTAGCCACCATGTTCTATGGTTTCGGAAGCCCGTACATTCGCAAATACGTTAGCCCGCTGGGTCTACCAAACCAGGTTGCGGTGTTCATGCAACTAACCTCGGCCAGCATTGCCACACTGCCGTTTTACCTTGCAGGTCCGCTACTCACCGACACACCAGATTGGGCGAGCATCGGTTCGATTGTGACTCTTGGTGTAGTTGGCACCGGCATTGCGTATGTCTTCTATTACCGAATCATCGACGCCGCTGGTTCAACCATCGCGTCATCGGTGACGATTGTGCAGCCGGTGGTCGCAGTTATTCTTGGCATGCTCGTGCTCCAAGAAACTTTGCACTGGTACGAAGCCCTTGGCGGAATAGTGATTATCCTCGGCGCCATGATCACTCAGGGCCGAGTCAAATTTATTAGATAAGTGATTCCGGCAAAGCCAGAGGCTGAGCCGGTAGACGCTCCTGCGCAAACCAGCGCTGCTGGTAACCGGTTGAAGAACTCATCAAATCGAGGAATGGCTTGGCGTCGAAACTCTCTGGGCCAAGCACACCTTCACCCTTCCAAACACCGGTAGCAATAAGCTCTAGTGCGATCAGCGGGTTGAACGCAGTCTGCCAAACCACTGCCTGCGATTCGTAGTTGGCCATCGTCCACTCGTTGTCGGCAACGTGGTACAGGTAGGTTGCACGTAGTTTGCCGTCGTGGTCTTTACCGGTCACCAAAACACCAGCACAGGTCTTACCAGTCATGCGTGGGCCGATGGTTGCAGGGTCTGGAAGAACCGCAGCCACCATGTCGCGAGGGCTAACGTCTACCGGACCCTGAGCCGAACGAACACGGTGAGGTTTGGTCTGGTCGAGACCTAGAGCGTGCAGGGTTTTGAGAATTCCGATGAACTCGTTTCCTAGCCCGTACTTGAAGCTGAACTTGTTCGCATTGATCACGGCAGGAAGCATGGTTACTTCTTCGTGCTCGACGTTCACACATTCAACAGCGCCAATGCCCTCAGGGAATTCGAACACCTCTGGCTCGCTGAATGGCATGGTGGTGTAGAAGCCTTTGTCTTTGCTCCACAAGACAGGAGGGTTTAGGCACTCCTCGATAGTGGTCCAGATTGAGAACGATGGTGCAAAGATTTCGTTGCCGTCTTCATCGCGAACAACCAGGTTGCCGCCATCTTTCACCGAAACTTCGTCGATCTCGCTGAACAGGTGATCCTGCGCGTAACGGGCGAAGACGTTGGAAAGACCTGGCTCAACGCCAATGCCAACCAGAGCCAAAAGACCGGCGCGTTCCCACTGCTCAGACAGCGCGAACTGCGAGTCGCCCAGCTTGATACCAGGCTTGTGGAATGGGTCGTCTGGGTGAGCTTCGGAGAGGCTCATCGCCATGTCTAGGTAGTGCACATTTGCACTAAAGGCACCCGAAAACACGGTTGGCACAAACTTTGGTTCAACGGCGTTCAGCACGTGGGTGATGTTGTGCTCGCGACACAGGTCGGTTACGTTTGCGGCCGAACCAGCATCGATTTTTGCCGAAACGAACTTCGACGCGATTTCGTCGCCGTGACGATTACGAATCCATTCGATTACTTCGTCGGCTCTGGCCTGGTTGTAGTCGGAAACTACAATCTGCTCATAAAACGAACGGGTGGCTGCAATTTTTGCGATGGCGTTTCCTACGCCTCCGGCTCCTACAAGAAGGATCCTCATTTGTTAATACCTATCAACTAGGCGTACTCCGTGGGGCAAATCGGGAGCTGTTAGTTACAGGTCGCTAGTAGGGTCGTTCACCCAGTTGATAACACCAGCCCACTGGCCGAAACCGTCGAGGAATGCCAGATGTCCGGCTCCAGGAAGAATGACCGACGGCACGCCAAGCGGACTAGCAAAGGTCGCTTCAATTCCGCGAGGCGACCAATCGTCGGCATCTGACCCAACAATAATCGTCGATGCTGCGCCAGCCGAAACCGAAACCGCCTTTGGGTCGACAACAAAATCGGCGATGTCGAGTAGCAGCTCTGAATCTGCCGGAGCCACTAACAGCGCGCGTGAGACGGGTGAAGTGATTAGGCCCTGCTCGATTAGCTTGAGCCAGGTAACCGCGCCTAGTGAGTGACCGATGAAAATAATCTCTTCGCCTTGGTTGGCTTCTCGGGCCAGTTCGAGTTCGGCTAGAGCCACCTCAGCCCAGTCGCGAAACTTTGGCTCATCGGTTGAAGGCAGTTGCGGGTAGAAAACCTGGTGCCCCTGTTTGCGCAGTGCGGCTGCGGTTAGCCGCTGCCAGTGTCCGTCGACTCGGCGATTGCGCCAACCGTGGAGGATGATTACCTGTTTACCCATGTCTTTATTAAAGCGAAAACCCGCTCAGAGACTGAGCGGGTTTCCAAATGTTACAGAGATTACTTAAGGG
>JBJORE010000139.1:0-2813 GCA_046049565.1 Actinomycetota bacterium | reverse complement strand
TTTCACAACCCGCCGACTAACTGCTTTGTTCTTGCGCTAGTTACTTAGAGACCACAATCGGTCCGAGTACCGCGAGTGAAATGTTCAGGATGGTTAGACCGGCAATAGCAGGCACAACCCATTTGGCGGTCTTTTCCTTCTTGTTGTAGCCGTAGGCAAGGAAGAAAATAACGGTGATTACGATGCCCTTAGCGGCAAGTACCCAGGCGTTGAGCTGTTCGTCCTGCTCAACCTGAGGCACTAAAGCGGCCAGTGCGAAACCGGTGACCAACATTAGCCAGGCTCCGTGAAGGATTCCGGCATTGACCTTCATGCCAACTCCCCAGTCTTTTAGCTGGTAGAAGAAGCCAGAAAGTAGTGCACCGATACCGATTAGGTGAATAATTAGTGAGATTTGAATTACTAGTTCCATGGCTTCAGTCTAGCCATCATGATTGCCGCTTCAACAGCCTCGGCACCCTTGTCTTCCGAGGAGTTTTCAAGCCCAGCACGGTCTAGCGCCTGCTGCTCGGTGTCAACCGTTAGCAAGCCAAAACCGATTGGAACACCGCTGTCAAGTTGAACTCGGGTTAGACCATCGGTTGCCGAATTACAGACGTATTCAAAGTGCGGAGTTCCGCCACGAATTACAACACCGAGGGCGATAACCACTTCGGCGCCGTCCTCGATTGCGTACTGAGCACCCAGTGGTAACTCGAAAGCGCCAGGCACACGCATGATTGAATAGACATCGTTGCCGGCAGCCTTGAGGGCTCGTTCGGCTCCAGCCAATAGCCCTTCGGTGATCTCGGTGTGCCAAGAAGTCACCACAATGGTCACAGCAAGTCCTGACGCATCAATGTGGATTTTCGGTGCTCCAGCGCCACTCATTACTTAGCCGCCTTTACTTCGCCAATGATGTGACCCATCTTCTCGCGCTTGGTTTCTAGGTAACCGATGTTCTCGGTAGCCAAACCAGTGATGACCGGAACATACTCGGTGACCGGGATACCTGCGTCGATCAAGAAGTTGCTCTTGGCAGGGTTGTTGGTCATCAGGCGAACGCTGGTAACACCGAGGTCGTTCAAAATAGAAACGGCTGCGCCGTACTCACGGTTCTCAGATGGCAGACCCAGAGCGAGATTAGCCTCAACAGTGTCTAGACCCTGCTCCTGAAGAGCGTAGGCCTTTAGCTTGTTTAGAAGGCCGATGCCTCGACCTTCCTGACCACGAAGGTAAATCACAACGCCACCCTTAGGGTCGTTCGCAATCTTGTCGAGTGCAAAGTCCAACTGCGGACCACATTCACACTTCAACGAACCGAATGCTTCGCCGGTGATGCACTCCGAGTGCATGCGAACTAGCACGTCTTCACCGGTTGGGTTACCAGCAATGATTGCCACGTGGTCGGCAGTGGTCTTGATGTCGTAGTAACCACGCATGCGGAAGTTTCCGTGGGTAGTTGGCACATTAGCTTCAGCTTCGAAGCGAATGCGGTTGGTTGGATTGTGAGCGTAAAGAATGTCGTTGGTCTTCAGGTGCTCAACGATTTGTTCAATGGTAATTACTGGAAGCTCCTCACGAACTCCCGTTTCAATCAGTTCTGGTAGTCGCATCATGCTCCCATCCTCGTTAACCATTTCTCCGATGACCCCCACCGGAGTTAAACCTGCAAGCTTCAAAAGGTCAACGGCGGCCTCAGTGTGACCTGGTCGACCAAGAACACCGTGGTGGTGTGCTCGCAGTGGAACAATGTGACCCGGACGAATCAGCGATTCCGCCGAAGACATCGGGTCTGCCAAAGTACGCGCGGTTAGTGCGCGGTCGTAAGCCGAAACGCCTGTCGACTCACGGTCAACCGCATCCACGGTGATCGTGTAGTTGGTCTTGTGTGGGTCCTGGTTGTTTTGAAGCATCAGCGGAAGCTCAAGCTCGTTAGCGCGAGCATCTTCCATCGGAGCACAGAGGAAACCGGTGGTGTTACGAACCATCCAAGCCATCCAAGACTCGGTCACGAACTCGGCAGCAATAATTGCATCGCCTTCGTTCTCACGGTTTTCGTCGTCGGCAACCAGAACTGGCTTTCCCGCGCGAAGCGCATCTAGCGCTTGCTCGATTGTTGATAGTGCCATTAGTTGTTCCTGCTTTCGATCAATTTCTCTATGTGTTTGGCCATGATGTCGACCTCCACATTCACCAACGCTCCAACACCCTTAGACCCAAGAGTGGTTAGACGAAGAGTTTCTGGGATGAGCGAAAAGCTCACCGTGTCGGCTGTGACTTCGTTCACCGTCAACGAGATTCCGTCGATCGTGATCGAGCCCTTCAGCACAACGTATTTCATTAGTTCAGTTGGAATCTGGATGGTCACCCATTCCCAGTTATCCGATGGCTTGCGCGCTTGCGCGACACAACAGTGCCAACCCCATCAACGTGACCCAAAACCATGTGACCACCAAAACGAGTAGCCGCATTCATTGCGCGCTCTAGGTTGACCGGAGAACCAGCAACCAAATCTCCAAGTGCGGTCAAACGCAAAGTCTCGTGCATCACATCGGCAGTAAAGGTGGCACCCTCAATCTCAACCGCAGTCAGGCAAGCACCGTTCACGGCAATTGAATCTCCGCGGTGAACATCCGAGGTCACCAAAGGACCTGAGAAAGTAATGCGCTTTGCGTCTGGCTGTTCCTCAATGGCAACCACCGAACCAAGTTCCTCAATAATTCCGGTAAACATTAGTTACTCCTCGCTGCTCGAATATAAAGATCTGCGCCCATAGGAACCACTTCCTTGAACTTCAATTGATAAGCCGACGCCATCGTGTCAACACCAAG
>JBJORE010000138.1:0-2502 GCA_046049565.1 Actinomycetota bacterium | reverse complement strand
GCGATGTGAGCGGTGTTGATTGCGCGCTTTAGCTTGCTTGTGTAAAGCAGGTCAGGCTTGAGGCCCGATTCGGCTAGAAGCTCTCCGGCACGCTTTGCCTCGGCGCGACCCTGGTCGCTTAGATCAACATCAACCCAACCGGTGAATAGATTTTCCTGGTTCCAAACCGAGTTTCCGTGGCGCAACAAAATGAGTGTGTATTCATGTGACATGCCCTCAAGTTTAGTCTTGATGGGTGGCTTCAAATAAGAGAATCGGCACGGTGACCCGTGGCACAACCAACCCCAATCGGTTGCGTCGCGTTGATCGCTTCATTGCTACCCTGCCTGTGCTGAAAAAGGTTAACCCCGTCGTGGTGGACCTCGGCTACGGCGCATCCCCGATTACCGCAATTGAATTGCGAGACAGACTTCTCAAAGTAAACCGAACTGTCCACGTGGTCGGAGTCGAAATTGAAAAGGAGCGAGTCGTTAAGGGTTTGGAGATTGCCGAACCAGGGTTCGACTTCATGCTAGGCGGGTTTGAAACTCCCCTACCTGAAGGGCTCGAAAAAGCGGATGTAATCCGCGCCTTCAATGTGCTGCGTCAGTATGACGAACGAGACGTGAAACCGGCCTGGGAGCTCATGGTTTCTAGATTGAACCAGGACGGCGCGCTGGTAGAAGGAACCTGCAATGAAATCGGTCGAGTGAGCAGTTGGATAACTGTGACGCATGATGGACCGAGGCTATTCACCATTTCGCTACATCTAGGAAGCCTTGAAATTCCGAGCATCGTTGCCGAGCGATTACCCAAAGCTCTGATCCACCACAACGTTCCTGGCGAACGCATCCACGAATATCTGAAGGCTCTCGATCAAGCCTGGGCAACGCATGCCCCGCTAAGTTCATTTGGTGCGGTTCAGCGTTGGCTAGCAGTGTGTGAAACAATCGCAGCGTCCGGATGGCCAGTTGTGGTGGACCGAAAGCGCTGGCGCCTTGGGGAACTCAGTGTTGATTGGTCGGCGGTTAGCCCAACTGCTTAAGCAGGTCCTTCATGAAGCTAATTTGCTTGGTTTGGGAAGCAACAATGGCCTCACCGAGAGCTTTAACTTCTGGGTTTCGGGATTTCAGAACCATTTGTGCCATAACAATCGCACCTTCATGGTGGCCAATCATGCCCTCTAGATAAAGTTTGTCAAAGGAACTGCCAGTTGTTGCTCTCAGAGCCTCGAATTCGGTGTTGGATAACATACCATCCATTGGCATATCGTGGCCCATCTCCATGCCAACATTGGCATCGTTGAGCCAACCCTTCATCAACGATATTTCAGGGTTTTGTTCGCTTTTGATTTGAGCAGCCAAAGCCCGAACCTCAGAGTTGGATGCCCTGGTTTCGGCAAGGGTGCCCATGTCTACTGCTTGCTGGTGGTGGGGGATCATCATTTGTGCGAACATCACATCGGCGCTCGTAAATTCAGAACTGTCTTGACCCATCATGTGATTCCCACTCGAGTTTGGGTTGCCAGGCATAATGGCGCAGGCAGTCAATGAAATCGAGCCAAGCAACAAGAGAACTCCGGCAGCTAAAGATTTTTTGTTCAATGGGTTCCTTTCAAGTGGCCTCGATATTGATAACAACAGTCGAGCCTGTGAATTCCCTGAGTGTGCCAAACGGTCGGGCACTTGATGGGGAAAAATTGCTTACGAAAGAAAGGTAATTTATGTCAAGAATTGATAATTCACGATCCAACAGCGTGTTTCGACCGTATTTGGGTTATGTACTCAACTTCGTTGGTGCCGGAATGGTTTCCGGCGGTGTTGTTCATTACCCACTAAATGAGTCTTTTTATGGAGCACTGTCGATTACCGGTGCATTCGTTTTCACGGCCGGTGCAATTGTGTCCGAGTTGATCAACGGCAGGAAGCTAGGAAATGCCCTCAGAGTTTTCTTTCTGATTACAACGTCTCTCTTACTGTCCTTTGGTATTGGCATGCTTTCCGGAGGAATTCAACACTTTACCGACTTCCCAGACCGTGCCACTATTTTGATTCCGGTTGGTCTAACCCTTTCCTTCTTCGCTTTTTGCCTAAAGAACGAAACTCTTCGCAAAGGGCTTTTGAAAAAATCTATTGTGGGAGGCTTGGTGGTCCTAGCCTTATCCACCGGCTCCTATTTCGCGCTTGGTAATCTGGCGGCAAGTCTTGAGCCAAGTGGTCACACTCATGTCGAAGAACTAGTCACAAACGAGCCAGCCGATGGACTCGCGCCCGAAGCAAAAGAAACACCCGCTGACGACGGCCACACGGATCACAACCACTAAATAGCGGGAAGTTCGTCCCTCGCATCGTCTTCGCTCATTCCGGTGGCGCATAGCAAATCCACCAGCATTGGGCGAAGGAGAAGCAAAACGGACGCTTCGCGAAGTTGGTCGGCAATACCGAACTTCTTGGGGTCAAGTTGATGGATCACTTCTAGGTAGCCTGCGCGGGCTTCGAAGAGGAACTCTTCGTTTTCGGTTCC
>JBJORE010000137.1:0-2880 GCA_046049565.1 Actinomycetota bacterium | reverse complement strand
GCTGCCAAGATTCCTGCCCGCAAGCCAGAGCACATGCTGGTCATCGGTTGGTCATCAATGGGTCGCACCATCCTCGGAGAGCTTGCACCATTCATGGTCAAGGGTTCAACCGTTCACATCATCGCCAAGAAGGATTTTGTAAAGAAGTCGGAAACCGAAAACCTAAACTTCGGTGCTCTAAAGACCACATTTGCTTACACCTCCGGCGACATTAACGACATGACTATTGCGGCTGGTGCAAAGCACTATGACCAGATACTGGTTCTCGGCTACCGCAAGGGTGTAACCGTCGCCGACGCTGACGCACTAACCATGCTCAGCATGCTTCAGCTAAACCAGCTCTTTGAGCAGGAGGGCAACGGCGTTGAGCCAACCCGCTTGGTTGCTGAAATCATCGACTCCAGCAAGGCAGAGATCGCTCGCGTTGCAGCAGTTGACGACCTAGTGGTAAGCGACAAGCTAGCAGCACTGCTTATGACTCAGATCAGTGAGAACGAGGCTTTGGCTCCGGTCTTCACCGACCTGTTCGATGCTGAAGGCGCTTCAATCAACTTGAAGCCAATCGAGTACTTCGCCAAACTTGGCAAGGAAATCACTTTCGGCGAACTAGTGGCAGCCGCAGCAGTTCACGGCGACAGCGCAATCGGTATTCGAATTGCTGCTAACTCGACCAAAGACGGCTCGACCGGCGTTGAACTTAACCCGAGCAAGCACGCAACCTACAAGCCTGCAGCCGGCGACGGACTGGTGGTTATCGGTAACCTCGAGTAAATTGAACCAAAGATTGGCGGGCTGGAGAAATCCGGCCCGCTTTTCTTTAAACTTGGAGCCATGCAAACCGCCGCCGACGCCAAACAAGCGCTTGAAGAACTAGAGAATCAGTATCAGGCCGATCAACTAGGTTGGTTCTTCAAAACTGGTCCTGGCGAGTATGGCGAGGGCGATAAGTTTTTAGGTCTCAAAGTTCCTCAAACCCGCGAAGTATCTAAGCAGTTCCAAACTCTAAGCCAGGACGAAATTCAGTTCCTGGCCAACGACGAATATCACGAGGTTAGACAACTCGGCCTATTCATCCTTGTTCTCCAGTTCAAGAAAGCCAAAGACCAAGCAACCCGGAAGACAATCTTCGATTTCTATATAAGGCTTGCAAAGCAGGGTCGAGTCAACAACTGGGATCTCGTCGATGCCACTGCGCCTTACCTGGGCGCCTATCTGGTAGAAACCGACAACACTGAAATTCTCGGCGAGTTAGCAAAGAGCAGCGATCTTTGGCTCAACCGGATGAGCGTAATCCTAACTTTCGCATTTCTCAAAGAGGGAATCATCGAGCCAACCCTTTGGATGGCCGAATACCACCTCGACCACAAACACGACCTCATGCACAAAGCTGCCGGATGGATGCTCCGTGAAATGGGTAAGAACTATCCGAAGGCACTAAACAGCTTCCTCGAACAACACTCCACAAAAATGCCTAGGACGATGCTTCGCTACGCAATTGAGAAATTGCCCGAAGGTCAGCGAAAAGCTTGGCTAACCCGCGGTAAATAAAACCCAAGAATATCGCAATTCGTTTACTTGGCGAGTTCTCAAAGTGCCATACTTACAGAAATAAAGTTCATTTTTACCTGCGGGGGTACAACGATGTATAAATTCACCAAAAAGACTTTGTCTGCGCTAGCCACTTTTGCCATAGCCACACTTCTAACAGTTGGTCTCACCCCGGTGGCAGCTAACGCCACTGTTGCAAACGCCAACTCAAACATCGTTAGAGCGCAATACAAGATCCCATTCACCTGGAATACGAACATTACCCCCACAGCTGCAAGTGCAAGAACGTTGGCTTATGTGTCTGAAGTGGTCAATGCGAACGTTGCTTCGCTGGTGGGCAAGTCAATTTCGTTCGATGATTTGTCGACCTTCAGCTCACCTCTGACTCGCTCAGACATCGCTCGCTTTGGCACACTTCAATTCCTTAATTCGAGCAACATCATCATCGACCAGGCCAACATTGAGGACTCGACTGGAACTGTTGCTTTGGTACCAAACAGTTATGTTGTTCCTGCGAACGCGGTAAAAATGAAACTTTCATTTTCGGGAATTTATCACCGTGAAGTAGCGGCCGACAAGCAAATCCCCCAAGCTCCAATCAACTTGAACTACGTGCTAAAAGTGGATGGGGTAGCCCAGACCGTAACGGTGGATACCGCTAACAGCGCACCTTCATCTGGTTTCTACTATCAGCCAAGTAGCAACTACATCCGGTTTGAAGGTTTTGATGGTGCATACACGATTCCGTCAAACGCTCAGACCGCTATCGGGACCAGTGGAAACATGACGGTCTCATACAATTACACGAACCTTATCGCTAGCGACTTCGGCTATTCAGCAAGAACCATGGCTCTGAGCACGCAGTCTTCTATGTATCAAGCTGGACTGATCAGGGTAGAGGCAAACGGCTCTGAAGTTTTCCCTAGTGCAAACACCACTCAAGGGGCTCACACCGGTTGGGATCTGTCGATCAAGAATCAGGCCAACGTAGAAGTTACAACCGAATGTGTTGTACCAACTTTCACAAATTCAACCCCTACCGCAACTATTCAGTGGGGAACCCTAAGAATCACTGCACCAGCCGGGGCAGTAAATTCTTCCGACAAGTGGATTTTGAACATTTACCGCGCTTCAGATCAAACCACACCTATCTTCACTCAGTACGGTTATTCGGGTAGTGGGTCGATGAATGATCTACGTATTCAACTTTCAGACTCAACCCTTCCTACGGGAGTGGCTTTAGTAGCCAAGTACATCCGTGCCCCGGAACCAAGTGGCCAATTAGGTAGCTCCTTGCGTTTGCGCTCTGCGCCTAGCCCAGCATCAAACGAG
>JBJORE010000136.1:0-2539 GCA_046049565.1 Actinomycetota bacterium | reverse complement strand
CATGACTGCCGACAAGCCAGACTATTCAACCACCGCGGGGAAACTCGCGGATTTACACGAGCGTTACTACCAGGCGGTTCACGCCAGTGGCGATGCCGCTATCGAGAAGCAACACGCTAAGGGTAAGAAGACCGCCCGCGAGCGCATTGAGATGCTGCTCGACCCGGGTTCGTTTGTTGAGCTAGATGAATTCGTTCGCCACCGCTCTACGGCTTTCGGCATGGAAAAGAACCGCCCTTACGGTGACGCGGTTGTTACCGGCGTTGGAACCATTCAAGGACGTCAAGTTGCCCTGTTCTCTCAAGACTTCACCATCTTCGGTGGCTCTCTAGGCGAAGCAGCTGGAAACAAAATCATCAAGGTTATGGATCTGGCAATTGCTACCGGAGTTCCGCTTATCGGAATTCTTGACTCGGGAGGTGCTCGCATCCAGGAGGGTGTTATCGCTCTCGGTAAGTACGGTGAAATTTTCAAGCGCAACACCATGGCTTCCGGTGTGATCCCGCAGATTTCGCTAATCATGGGCCCGGCAGCCGGTGGAGCGGTTTACTCCCCTGCGCTAACCGACTTCGTGATCATGGTTGACAAAACTTCAAACATGTTTGTGACCGGACCAGACGTAATTAAGACGGTTACCGGCGAAGACGTTGGCATGGAGGAACTAGGTGGTGCTCTAACCCACAACAAAACTTCTGGTGTTGCCCACTACCTAGCTTCAGACGAGGAAGACGCAATTGACTATTGCCGAAACCTGCTCAGCTACCTGCCTGAAAACAACCTCAGCGAGACCGTTGTCTACGACGGCGCCGGCGAATTGGAAATCACCGAAGAAGACCGTGCCCTAAACACGATCATTCCTGACTCTCCAAACCAGCCTTACAACATGCAGGAAATTATCGAGTCAATTGTGGATGGACACGAGTTCCTCGAAGTTCAACCGCTGTTTGCTCCAAACATCCTGATCGGCTTTGCTCGAGTCGACGGTCGAAGTGTTGGTATCGTGGCCAACCAACCGTCTCAGATGGCTGGAACACTAAACATCGAAGCCGGCGAAAAGGCCGCTCGATTCGTTCGCTTCTGCGACGCGTTCTCGATTCCGATTCTGACTCTCGTCGATGTCCCTGGCTACCTCCCTGGCACCGACCAGGAGTGGGCTGGAGTTATTCGTCGTGGCGCGAAGCTTCTATACGCTTATGCCGAAGCTACCGTGCCGCTGGTTACCGTGATCACCCGCAAGGCTTACGGAGGCGCATACATCGTGATGGGCTCTAAGCAGCTAGGCGCCGACATTAACCTGGCCTGGCCAACTGCCGAGATTGCTGTGATGGGTGGCCAGGGTGCCGTCAACATCTTGTTCCGCAACGAAATCAAGGCTGCCGAAGAATCTGGACAGGATGTTGCAGCGGTTCGTGCAAAACTTGCCGCCGAATACACCTACAACGTGGCCAGCCCGTTCCTCGCAGCCGAACGAGGCGAGCTCGATGGAATCATCGAACCAGCGGCTACCCGCATCGATGTAATCAAATCTCTGCGCGCCCTTCGCACCAAGCGAGCTAGCTTGCCTCCGAAAAAGCACGGAAACATTCCGCTGTAATGAGTGAGCAGGATGAAGTTCAGCAGGCACTCAAGGTGGTGCGAGGCAATCCAACGGACGCCGAACTAGCCACCGTGATCGCGGTACTTAACGCCGCAATCAACGACGCTGAAGCCGCTAAAGCTCGTGCCCCAAAACAGTTCCGATCGAGCTGGGGCCGCAACAACGCCATTCTTCGCGGAAGCCTAACCCCCGGTTTCGGCCAATGGTCGGCAAGCAGCCGTCCAGGTCTGGATTAACGCTCTATCCCCTAAAGAGAGGACACCGTATAGTTTGGTGTCCCCCATCTTCCACCGTCATACTTATCGCAAGGAATCAATGCGAACCAAGGGGATCGTGATTCTGGGGAGGCTTGCCTAGGCAAGCGGGGGTTTGGAGCCGGTGGAGAAATCCACCGGTTCTCCTTTTTAAAATTTGAGCCAGAGATCCGGAGCATTGGTGCCTGGTCTGGTAGCCATGATGGTTACCAACCACTTTTCACCTCTCGGCGACCGAATCACAACCTTGCCTGCAGACACCGAGTTCAGAGCGGAAACTACCTTGTCGAGAATGTGCGAGAGTTGTGATTCACCCACTTCGCTTAGGCCGCCTTCATCGAGAATCAAGACTTCCACTCCACGCGCTCTGGCGCTGGCTGCGGCTTCGCGAACACCTTCATTGAGAAGGAAACGTCCTCGAATGTCGTCTCGGAGGCTGGCCTCAAGCTGTACCAGTTTCCGTTTCTGTTCTTGGGAGAGTTTGCCCTTATTAGCCGAAATAAAACTGAGTGATGGCAGCACTCTCTCTAAAACGTTTTGTAGCCTGGTTCGACGCTCCTCTGCGGCTGCCTTCGAACTGATGATTGAGGATTCAGACGCGATTTCAGCTTGTTGTAATTCGAGAACTTCGCCGTCTGCTCTTTTCAAAGCGAAGGCTGTCGCCGAAGCAGCGCCGATCAGAATGAGC
>JBJORE010000135.1:0-3249 GCA_046049565.1 Actinomycetota bacterium | reverse complement strand
CAGCTCCTAGCCGGAGCATGAAGTCTTGATCAATGACGATGCGCGCCTTTACTTTTGACAGTTGAGTCGCGTCTCCAGTAATCAGGAAGTCGATGTCTTTGCTGTAACTGTCGAGTAGCAGTTTGGAAGCTGAAAGAGATACGGCACCCAATTGAGTAGTAGCCAAAATCAGGACGGCTTCTAGTTCGGGCTGGAGTTGAATGGCAACAACATCGCCTTTACGAACTCCGGCAGCTCGCAATGCTCCGGCAAACCTTGCAACGTTATCGGCAAGGTCTCGGTAATTCATCTGCACCGCAGTTGAGGCTAAAGCCAAAGAGTCTGGCTGAGATTCAGCCAGACTCCAAAGCTTGTTGAGTGGATTCACTACTGGGCTGGTCTAGTCATCGACAAAACATCAAGTGCCTTATCAAGCTGTTCCATAGTTAGCTTCTCGCCATCTACGTAGCCGAGTTCGATTGTTGCTTCGCGAACTGTGATGCTCTTGGCCACTGCGTGCTTGGCAATCTTGGCTGCCGCTTCGTAACCGATGAACTTGTTTAGTGGGGTCACGATACTCGGGCTTGATTCGGCAAGGGCTAGTGCACGCTCTTCATTCACTTCGAGGCCTTCAACGGTCTTGTCGGCAAGTAGGCGCATGCTGTTGCTTAGGGGATTGCGACGTTTAGTTCGAAGTTTCCGGTGGCACCAGCCCAGGCAACGGTCGCGTCGTTTCCGATTACTCGAGCGCAAACCATCATCACGGCTTCCGGAATAACCGGGTTTACCTTTCCAGGCATGATCGAGGAACCAGGCTGTAGGTCTGGGATGTGAAGTTCACCAAGACCTGCGTTCGGGCCGGAACCCATCCAACGAAGATCATTGTTGATCTTGGTGAGGCTAACAGCAAGCACGCGAAGTGCTCCCATGCCTTCAACCAGTGCGTCTCTGGCACCCTGTGCTTCGAAGTGGTCGCGAGCTTCGGTGATTGGAAGCTTGGTTTCTTCGGCAAGCAAGCGGATTACTTCCTGAGGGAAACCCTTCGGGGTGTTGATTCCGGTGCCAACCGCGGTTCCACCCAGAGGAACTTCGGCAACGCGAACGATGGTTGCCTCAACGCGCTCGATTGCGTAACGAATCTGTGCTGCGTACCCGCCGAACTCCTGACCGAGAGTCACTGGGGTTGCGTCCATAAGGTGAGTGCGACCAGCCTTGACGACGGTTGCCCACAACTTGGCTTTCTTTTCAAGACTCTTGGCAAGATGGTCAAGCGCTGGAAGTAGGTCGTGAATCAGTGCCGAGGTTACAGCAACGTGAACCGATGTAGGGAACACGTCGTTGCTCGACTGTGAAGCGTTCACGTGGTCGTTTGGGTGAACGTTGTCGCCAAGGATGGCGGTTGCAAGGTTCGCAAGAACCTCGTTCATGTTCATGTTTGAAGAGGTTCCGGAACCGGTCTGGAAGATGTCGACAGGGAACTCTCCATCGTGCTTACCACTGATTACGGCGTCGGCAGCCTGAGCAATCGCCTTGGCAACCTCTGGCTTCAAAACATTCAAGCTGGCATTGGCTAGAGCGGCCGATTTCTTGATCTGGGCAAGTGCTGCGATGTGAGCGCGTTCAAGGGTGGTGCCAGAGATCGGGAAGTTCTCCACGGCACGCTGGGTTTGGGCGCTGTAGAGGGCGTTTAGAGGTACTTTAACCTCACCCATGGTGTCGTGTTCGATTCGGTATTCCACAATGAAACCTTTCAGTTAGGCGATTTCGCCATGCGTTACTAGAGGGTGGATTTCTCCTAGAGCGAGCTTATAGTTCGCTCCAACCACACCCAATTTACCTTCCTTCACAGCATTAGCGATGAGGGTCGAGCGACTCATTAAGTCGTCGATGGTGTCTTGGATGTGAAGTTCGGTGATGTCGTCGATGTCTTTCTTGCCGGAGGCATAAGCCTGGGTTACGGTGGGGGCAATTCGAGCGACGATGTTGTGAATGAATTCTCCCTTGCTAACTAAGTTGCCATCTTTGGCATCGATGGTTGCACGAATCGCTCCGCACTCATCGTGACCGAGGACGAGAATCAGGGGAACTTTCAAAACTTCGACGGCGTACTCGAGTGAACCGAGAATGGTTTCCGCAATTACCTGACCGGCGTTGCGAACCACAAAAAGGTCTCCTAGACCTACGTCAAAGATGATTTCTGCTGAAAGTCGTGAGTCGGAGCAACCAAAAAGAGCCGCAAAGGGTTTTTGGATTTCCGCCACCGATTCTCGGCGGTCAACGTCTTGGCGAGGGTGAGCAGGTTCGCCTGAAACAAAGTGCTTATTTCCCTCAAGGAGGGCTGCCCAGGCTTCTTTAGGGGTTTGTGGTCGCTGATAACCCATTAGTTAGCTCCCAATTCTTTTTCGATTGCCTGAGTAAATTTCTTGAATTCGGACTCCGTTGCATCTCCGTAGAGAAGTACCGCGTTTTGGTCAAGGGTTGCCACCCAAATGATGTCACGAGTCTTTGGCGGGTTGTTAACTTTTGGTGATTTGTAAGTTTGCCAGACGATTGCGGAGCCCGAGTTTCTGTATTCCTTCTCAAGCACAACATCCTTGAGCGTCAATGCCAACCAGGTTGGGTTGATACCAAAGGCGTGAGTCATACCGATGTACTTATTGTTCGGGCTTACAAAACCGACCTCAAAACGAGGAACGGCATCTACCGGTTCACCCAGCCAGGTGGCTTTGTTGCTCCACCAACCGGTTGGTAGTTCTGGCGAAACGATATCGTTTTTGCTCGAGTTAGATGCCTGTTCGGCTACCGCCGTGTAATCGATGCGAGCGATTCGCGAACTGTCATCGCGCGGAACAATCAAAATCATGACCAGTACCAAGCCTGCGGTAGCCAGAAGCGAAAGCAGGAGGTTGTTTACCGTCTGCTTTGCTCTGTGTTCCTTGGCTTTCTGGTCGCTCAACTACTTATCTTTCAAAGCTTCGTCGATTTTGGCTTTTGCTCCAGCCAGAAGCGACTGGCAATGCTTTGCAAGCGCCTCGCCACGTTCCCACAGCTGCATGCTCTGTTCCAGAGTCACCGAACCAGCCTCCAGGTCGCCGAGTACTTTGCCAAGTTCATCGCGAGCCTGCTCGTAGGAGAGCTTCGCGATGTCTTCGTTGTTCTTTTCAGCCATTATTTCTCCAGTTTAATTCAGTTTGAGGTAGCTTCGATTTCACCCTTGGCCAAGCGAATCTTTAGCTGGGTTCCAGGTTTCAAGTTTTTGCTGTCTTGGAC
>JBJORE010000134.1:0-2609 GCA_046049565.1 Actinomycetota bacterium | reverse complement strand
GAAAATCTACAGGAACGCCAGCCGAAGCGAAACGGTCTCGCATAACTTCAATCGCCTCGGTATTGCGATCCATCAGTATGAATCGACGCTCTAGTTGCGCGGCCACAAAACCGGTTGTGCCTGAACCACCAAAGAAATCTAGGACGAGATCGCCAGGCCTTGATGAGGCCTGAATGATGCGACGCAAAATACCGATTGGCTTTTGGGTTGGATAACCGGTCTTCTCGGTTCCAGTTGGAGAAACAATGGTGTGCCACCAAACATCGGTTGGAAGCTTGCCTTTGGCAACCTTCTCGGCTGTAACTAACCCTGGTGCCATGTATGGCTCACGATCAACCGAAGTTGAATCGAAGTAGTACTTCTCAGGGTCTTTCACGTACACCAAAATTGTGTCGTGCTTAGCAGGCCAACGGCTCTTCGCTTTTGCTCCGTAGTCGTATGCCCAAATGATTTCGTTTAGAAAGTTTTCACGGCCAAAAAGTGCATCCAGCAATACCTTCGCATAGTGAGCCTCGCGGTAATCGAGGTGAAGGTAGAGGGTTCCGGTTTCGTTTAGAAGCCGCCAAGCTTCTTCAAGCCTTGGCTCCAAAAAGCTCCAGTAGTCGGCGAATTCGTCATCGTATCCAAGCACGGTATCGCGCACAATGTCGTATCGCTGACCCTTGAACCCAACTCGACTGCCGGTCTCGGTGCGGGTGGTGGTCGACTTACCTCGAGTTTGGCGACGTCCGGTATTGAAAGGTGGATCGATATAAATAAGTTGCACCGACCGATCGGGCATCTTTTTTAGATGCTCGAGGTTATCCCCGAAGAGGACTAGATTTTTAGAGTCGGACACATAGAAGAGATTAACCCACATGACCGCAGAAGTTATCCACCAAGCAGACCGCAACCGCTATGCAATCTTCCTAGAAGGGGAAGAAGTAGGCGAGGCCACCTACACCCCGAAGGGTGACCGGTGGGTTTTCGACCACACCTTTGTGAACCCAGCACATCAGGGTAAGAACCTAGCGGCAATCCTGATTCGTGAGGCGTTCGCAGACATTCGAGAGAACCAGCACGTTCTAGTTGAGCCGACTTGTTCTTACGTGGTTCGCTACATGGAGAAGCGTCCCGAAACTCACGACCTTCTGGCTATCTCAATTGAAGATGCCGTGGCATCTTGCAAACTTCCACCAAGAAACTAGATGTGCGCTTCTAGCCAGGTGGCTAAATCGTTCAGCACTTCGTCCTTGTTGGTTTCGTTGTAAATCTCGTGACGAGCGCCCTCGTAAATAAAGAGGACGATGTCGTCGACGCCACGCTTTCGATAAGCGTTCGCCAACATGACGTTGCCTCGTTCACCAGCCAGAGAGTCGTCACTGCCAGCCTGAATCAAAATCGGCACGTTCGGGTTAATCGTTTTCTTTGGAGCGCCCATGAGTTTTAGGGTGTCCACCACTCCAACTACCTGAGCAAAGGACTCAACAAAGTTCAGCGGGTCTTCGCGGAACTTGCGGCCAACCTCAAGATCGCGACTTAGCCATTCACCGCCGGTGGCATTTGGCAGGTGAGCCCACTTCTTGTTCAGCTTTCCTCCGTTGATGATTCCAGGAATCAGCAGCGATGAGCCACTGAGCACAAATGCGCTCAGGTCGCTTGAGTGCTTGTCGTAAAGACGTTGAGCCAGCATCGAACCCCAACTGTGACCGATCATTACCAACTTGGCACTCGGGTGCTCAGACTTCATGAGTTCGGTCAGTTGTCGAACCTCTGCCAGCACTGCGTCCATGCCGCCTGGGCCTAGAAGCCCCTGTTTTTTAGTGATACCTGCGGCAACCATGCCCTTGCCGGTTTGGCCGTGGCCGCGATGATCGTCGGAGTAAACGGCGTAGCCAAGCGAGTTCAGCTTTTTTGCTACGTGGTCATAGCGACGCGAATGCTCACCAATTCCGTGAACAAGTTGAACTACCGCCTTAGGTTCGGCAACGGGCCATTCCCAGAAAACGATTTCAACATCGTGCTTGTCTTTGAAACTTCTACGTAGCGGTAGGTCTGTCATATCCAGAATGTTACGCCTGAAACTGCCAAAATGATTAAGTGCAAGCACACAGGTCGCTCACAGGAAACTCCCAAGTTAGTCGACCAGTCTAAAACCTATGAACCAGACAGCCAGTCCGCTAACTCTGACCCCGCCGAACACGCGTGTTCGACTCGGGGTCAAGAAGTTCGTGCAACTGAAGCGTTCTCAAGACTTTGTAGAAACTTTCGCGTGGGCCACCGTGATTTTCGTGGTCGCAATGTTTTTCCTAGACGGCGGACTCGCTAAATTCGGTAACCTGAACGACATTCTCAGATCAATCAGCCGCCTAACCGCTCTCGTAGGCACCGACTTACTCCTAATTCACACCTTGCTAGTTGCCCGTGTTCCATGGCTCGACAAGCTTTACGGCCACGACAAGGTGACTATCGCTCACAAGAAGCTTGGCAAACCGATTCTTTATGTGATCAGCGCTCACTTCCTTGCATCGCTAATCCAGCTCTCAATAGCCGACGGCAAATCAATCGTCGACGAAATGGTTGCCCTCTTTGTAACTGTTCCAGACATGTGGAGTGCCACCGTTGGCCTG
>JBJORE010000133.1:0-4872 GCA_046049565.1 Actinomycetota bacterium | reverse complement strand
TGCTGCGAATTCTTTGCTGTCTTCTGCAGACTTTACGCGTGCAACAACAAAGATGAGCAGACCGAAGGCACACTTAGCCAAGATGTCGGCGATGCTGTAACCAACTTCACGAGACACAACTGCCTCGAACGATGGTGCACCTACGTCATTCATAGCAAGGATGAAGGTGATTGGGTAAACACCCCAGGTTGCTACTAGCAGGGTACGTGCGGTCTTTAGCAGACCCTGTACCTTTGGCGACTGAGCGGCAAGGCTCTTGCTGATCTCCACGAACAATACATACATGATGTAAAGGAATGGAATGGTCGACAATAGACCCCACATGCTGTTTGATAGACCAAATAGCTGGGTGTGCATGTCACCAGGGTAGCCGAGCACGATCATGGCTGCTGCGGCTGGTACTAGTCGCTTTAGGAGTGACGACTGTACGGTGCGGGCTAGGCCCATTACTGCAACTAGCTCGACTAGTAGTAGTGGAACTGTTAGGAACCAGTCCACGTAACGGTAGCCGACGTTGTAGCCTTCGAAACCGGCCTGGATGGTGCCACCGATTGCGTACGCCTCGTTGAACGAGTCGAACATACGAACGTAGTGGTAAGCGGCGATCGAAGTTACGGTTGCCGAAACCATTACAGCCATACGGTACTTAGGTAGTACGCGCTCGCGTGCGAACCACAGGAAAATGCTGGTGAAAAGCATGCTCGCAATACCTAGCGAGAGCATGTTGTAAACGATATTGTGCTGCCAGAAATCCATTTTGTTGCCTTCCATTGATGAATACTGCTTTGTATTTGTAAGTCATGAACGTAATAATTCATTTGTTCTATAACGAATTGGTAAAGGTAATCTGGGCTTATGGCACCGACACCCAAGCGAAAGAACGGCTTCGAGCCTCGCATCTGTGCTCGCTGCGGGCTTGGGTTTGAGTGGCGCAAGAAGTGGGCCAAAGACTGGGAGAACTTGAAGTACTGCTCAGAGAAGTGCAAACGTGGCTAAAAAGCGAATTCTTTACATACCCCACGATCACCTAAATGCCAGCTTTGGTGTCTTAAAGGATGCAGATCCTGCTTTGGATGCTGTTGTGCTGGTTGAAAGTGCGCGCATGGTTATCGGCAGGCCCTGGCACAAGGAACGTCTTTTCTTCCTTTTATCCTCGGCAAGACATTTTGCTTTGGAATTACAAGAATCAGGCTTTGAGGTTCATTACATCCAATCTCCAACCACCTTGGATGGCTTGGCAATCGCTCGGGGGTTGGTTGGGGATTTGCCGATCTGGTGCGCTCAACCTTCGAGCCATGTGCAGTTTGCCCAACTTCGCGATGCCGGATTGAACTTTGTTCCGAACGATTTCTTCCTCACTTCACGACCACTGTTTATTCAATGGGCTGAGAAACAAAAGACCTATGTGATGGAGAACTTCTATCGGGCTCAACGAGTGCGCTTGGGCATCCTGATGCAATCGGGAGAACCGGTTGGAGGGCGTTGGAATTACGATGCCGACAACCGATTACCCCCGCCAAAGAACTACACCTGGCCTGCTTATCTTGAACACTCTCGAGATGCGATTGACGAGCTTGTTGCAAAGCAGTTGGAACACGTTCCAACTTCCACCTGGGCTAGCACTCGAGCCGGTGCTTTGAAGCAACTCGATTACTTTATTGAAAACAGTTTGAAGGGTTTCGGCCCTTACGAAGATGCCATCACCAAAGAGAATTGGGCTCTTCACCACTCTCTGCTGAGTCCATACCTAAACAATGGATTACTTCATGCCGAAGAAGTTGTCGCGGCTGTATTGAAGGCCTATGAATCGGGTTTAGCTCCTATTGAATCCGTTGAAGCATTTGTTCGACAAGTTATTGGCTGGCGTGAATATATCAATGGAATGTATTGGTTCTTGGGAGAGGATTACCGCAACGAGAACCAGTTAGGCGCTAATCGCAAGTTGCTTCCTTTATTTACGGACTCATCGAAGACCAAGATGAACTGTGTTGGTTCAGTGGTCGCCGATGTTGAGGCTAGATCCTGGACTCACCACATTCCCCGTTTGATGGTGTTGAGTAACCTGGCGCTAACCACAGGTGTTAACCCGCAAGAATTCCTCGATTGGATGCGAGAGCAGTTCATCGATGCCACCGACTGGGTGATGGTTCCGAACATCATAGGAATGGCAACCCATGCCGATGGCGGCAAGCTCATGACCAAACCATACGCTTCCGGTGGCGCCTATCTCTGTAAAGGCTGCTTCTACGATCCGAAGAAGCGAACCGGAGACGACGCCTGCCCGTTCACCACTCTTTATTGGGACTTCTTGGACCGCCACAAAGAAACGTTCAAGAAGAATCACCGAATGTTCCAGCAGATGAGCGGGCTAAATAGGCTGAGTGATTTGCCCGAGGTGCGAGCGCGTGCGAACGAAGTACTCACTGGGTTGTCGGAAGGAACTATCTAATCCGGCGTGACCATCCGATACCAGGTTGGAGCAAACCCAAGTTTGGCCCAAGCGCGGTTGGCTTCAACGTTTGCCAAACGCCAGTCGGAAACGATTGTTTCGAATCCAAGTTCGTGAATGGCCCTAATCGTTTCCGTTGCGAGTGCAAGGCCGATTCCATTTCTTCGTCTATCTTTTTCAACAATCGCTTTGGCAAAGGTGGCTGAGTTCGGAGGTCTTCGCTCGCCGCTATGTAACTTCGAGTATTCCGTGCTGCAGGCGTAAGCCATGCCGATTATTTGCCCGTTCTCGATTGCGACCAGCGTTACGAAGTTTGGGAGTTGAAGTTGTTCTCGAAAACCCTCATGCATTTCGTCCTCGGTTTCGGACTCAAACTCAGCGCTAATGGGAGGTTGACGCAGGTGTTCTTCAAATTCGAGTTCGAGCCTGACTAGGTCATCGATGTCTTGGTTTTCGGCCATCCTGATTTCAACAGGGGTTTCGGCAGGAACAAAGTTGGTGAGCCGTGCGACCACATGCTGTTTGACCAACCCCCGGGCTTCTAAAGCCTCGGCTTCTGTTGGTGTGGCATAGATTGGTTCAAACAATTTAGAAGCGCGAGCGAATAGCCCAAAGGTCTGGGAAAACCGGACGGAATAGGGTGGCGGCTAGGTAGTCGACGCCTGGTGAGCCGCCGGTTCCCATCTTGCGACCAATGGTTCTCTCAACCATCTTCACGTGGCGGTAACGCCACTCCTGAATACCTTCATCAAGGTCCATGAGACGTTCGCAAATGGCTGCGGAGTCTGGGTCTTTGTGGTGAAGCTTCAGGAGAACTTCTTGTAGTTCTTCATTCGGAAGATACTGTTCGCTGACATTTCGTTTGAGTAGCTCTTTGGGAACCTTGTGACCCTGCTTTTTGAAGTAATGCATCGCTGAATCCCAGATGCTGTTTCGCTGCATGGCGTCTTCGACGGCTTTTCTTGCAGGCGAACCCTCAATGAGGTGTTCGGCCATTCCCATTCCAGTCTTCTTGTCTGCGCCTGCGCCAGCCTGATCGCGACGTCCTAGGATTGCTTCGAACTCGCGGAATTGGGCTGATTGGAAGCCGCTCGATGATTGCAGGAAGCCGCGGAACGAGTTGAACTGAAGCGGTGTCATAGTTTCAAGGATGTCGACTTGGCCAACACAGGTTTTCATGATGGTTCGCATGCGCCCTAAGAGAGCAAGGGCTTTGTGAGTGTGACCAGCCTCTAACTGCTTCTGGAGTTCTTTGGCCTCGTGAAGAAGTTGCTTGAACCAGAGTTCGTAGGTTTGGTGAATGATGATGAACAACATTTCGTCGTGCTCTGGGCCGGTGCTCTCCGGTTTTTGTAATTCGAGCAGTTCATCAATCTTGAGATAAGAGATGTAGGTGATTGCTTTACTCACGTTACGCGGCTTCCGTTGTCCTGAATTTCAAGATATTTTTTGGTTTCAACAAGTTCTTTAAGGCGTGCGAAACCATCCCAGACCTCGGTGTAGCTGGTTGGTAGCGGGGCAATTGCTAGTCGAATCGAGTCGGGGGTTCGGTAGTCGGGGATCACTTTGATTTCCGAGCGCATCGCGGTGGCAATCTTCTTGGCATCAGGGTGACCGATGGTGATGTGACCACCACGCTCTTTGGGGTCTCGCGGCGTGAGTAGTTCGAAACCAAGAGGCTTAAGCCAGGCGTCGAACAGGGCAACCATCATTTCGGTGCCAACGTTGGCCTTGTGTTCAATTGCTTGAATGGTGGCTTCCTCAATCATTTTGAAGCTCGACTGAATCATGCGCATTCCAATGATGCTTGGGGAAGCAATCTGGAAACGGCGGATGTCGTCAGCAGGTTCAAAGAATGGGCCCATCGTGAACTGGTCTTTCTGAGAAAACCAACCCTGGATTGGAACGCGAAGTTCCTTTTGGATGCTTTTGTTTACGTAGAGCCAAGCTGTTCCACCTGGGCCTGCGTTGCCGTATTTGTAGGTGCAACCAACCGCGAGGTCAACGCCGTTGGCGTCAAGGTTCAATTCGATGGCGCCGATGGCGTGCGAGCAGTCCCAGACCACGAGGATGCCGTATTTTCGGCAAAGGTCGGTGATTGCCTTGATGTTCGGTCTCGAACCGGAGCGATAGTGAATAGCCTGCAGAGTTACTAGAGCCACATCTTCGCTGAGGAATGGCTCAAGCGCTTCCGGCGTGATTAGTTCCTTCTTGGTCTTGATGTCCTGAGCATTTGGCCCACCCATGCCGTCGTTGTTTAGAGTGATTAGCTCGAGGTTGCGATCTCTCGCTAAACCCTCGAGGATGTATCGGTCGGTCGGGAAGTTGCTCGAGTCGATGATGATCTTGCGTCGACCAGGTCTTGCCATGATCGCGGCTGAGCAAAGTTGGAAGAAGTTCACGCTGGTGGTGTCAACGGCGAG
>JBJORE010000132.1:0-7717 GCA_046049565.1 Actinomycetota bacterium | reverse complement strand
TCGGCCATGTCTTTGGTTGTGTAGAAGCGGGCTCTAACTTGGCCTTGGACTTCTGGGAGTTCACCCTTTTCCAGTTTTACGAAACGCCATTTGCCATAGATACCAAGGTGAATGCGCAGCGTTTGGCCGTTATCGAAGTCGAGGAACATCTGTTTGCCGATAGCCCAGGCTTTGGTGAGCTTCCGACCTGAGACCAGTTTGGCGCTTGCGGTGAAGCGACCCTGAGGGGAATCGATGGTCAGTTTCTTACCGGCAAACAGTTCGTTGAAACTGTTTGCGATTCGATGGACTGTGTGACCCTCAGGCACTTAGAGAATTACTTCGCCAGAAGTTTCGTAGTTGCCGATTTTGTTGATGCGGCGAACGTGGCGTTCGTCGTTGCTGAACGGTTCGGCGATGAAAAGTTTGATTAGATGCAGAACTTCTTCCTGCGAGTGCTGACGGGCTCCCACTGCAACTACGTTGGCGTCGTTGTGTTCGCGAGCTTGGCAGTTGATTCGTTCCAAACCAGAGCTGCGCGAATACCTTGAACCTTGTTGGCGGCAATCTGTTCGCCGTTTCCTGAGCCGCCAAGCACGATTCCTAGGGCTTCCACACCGGCTTTATGGTCGGCAACCACCGCGAGCGCAGCATTAATGCAAAAGCCTGGGTAGTCATCCAAAGCGTCGTAGTGATCTGGTCCGTGGTCGAAAACGTTGTGACCATCCTTGGTCAATTCTAGTGGAGAACCCATTATTGGATTGATAGGAAACTACAAATGCCTGGTGAAAACCTAACCCGAATTGAAGCTGAGGAGCGCGCTGGTCTACTCAGTGTTGAGTCGTACCGCATTGAACTTGACCTCACGACTTCTGAGACGACGTTCCGTTCGAAGACCACTGTTCGTTTCAGCGCTAAGGATGGCGCTTCGACTTTCATCGATGCCATAACTTCTGAGGTGCACTCGATCACTTTGAACGGTGAGTCACTTCCTGTTTCTTTGGCCGATGGCGTTCGTATCGAACTTCCTAACCTGGCTGCATCGAACGAGCTTGTGGTTGATGCCGACATGTTCTACATGAACACCGGAGAAGGCCTACACCGCTTTGTTGACCCAGTGGATGGTGAGGTTTACCTCTACTCGCAGTTTGAGGTTCCAGATAGCCGTCGTGTGTTCGCTGTCTTCGAGCAGCCTGACCTGAAGGCAACCTTCCAGTTCGTGGCTACTACCCCAGCTCACTGGACCGTTATCTCTAACCAGACCACTCCAAAGCCAGTTGCTTTGGATGGTGGTAAGGCTCTATGGGAGTTCACCCCTACCCCACGCATTTCTTCCTACATCACCGCACTTATTGCCGGTCCTTACGTGGGCGAGACTTCATCGTTGGTTTCTTCAAACGGTAAGACCATTCCGCTTGGTTTCTGGTGCCGTTCATCGTTGAAGCAGTACCTAGACCACGACTACCTGTTCGACATCACGCGCGCCGGTTTCGAGTTCTTCGAGAAGACCTTCTCAACTCCTTACCCGTTTGAGAAGTACGACCAGATCATGGCTCCAGACTTCAACGCGGGAGCTATGGAGAACGCTGGCGCAGTTACCTTCAATGAGATCTACGTATTCCGTGGCGCTTCGTCGGAGGCAATCCAAGAGCGTCGCGTGGTTACCGTGCTTCACGAGCTTGCTCACATGTGGTTCGGTGACCTAGTTACCATGCGCTGGTGGAACGACCTATGGCTAAACGAGTCATTCGCCGAGTACACCTCAACGCTTGCCACCGCGGAGGCAACCTCATGGGATGAAGCTTGGACTACCTTCGCTTCCGGTGAAAAGGCTTGGGCTTACCGAGCTGACCAACTATCAACCACTCACCCAATCGTTGCGGAGATCAACGACCTCGAAGACGTAATGATCAACTTCGACGGTATTACCTATGCCAAGGGAGCTTCGGTTCTAAAGCAGCTCGCTGCTTGGGTTGGCCGCGAGGAATTTGCTGCCGGTGTTGCCGAATACTTCAAAAAGCACGCATTCGGTAATGCTGTCCTCTCTGATCTCTTGGTTGAGTTGGAGAAGTCTTCTGGTCGCGACCTCTCGGCTTGGTCGAAGCAGTGGCTAGAAACCGCTGGTGTGAACAAGCTTGAGCTAGATCTAGGCGTGGACGCTTCAGGCATCATCACCAAATTCAACATCCTTCAATCGGCTATTGCCGAGTACCCAACCATTCGCGACCACCGCATGGCTGTTGGTTTCTACAACCTGGTTGACGGAAAAATCATTCGAACCGACCGCGTTGAACTAGATGTTTCTGGTGTTTCCACCGAAGTTCCTTCGTTCGTTGGTAAAGCTCGCCCGGATCTAATCCTCTTAAATGATGACGACCTCGCCTACGCGAAGATTCGCCTCGACGACGCATCTTGGCAGTTCGCTCTCGAGAACCTGGACAAGTTTGAAGACTCACTCACTCGAACGATGATTTGGATGGCAGCTTGGGATGCAATGCGTGACGGTGAAACACCAGCTCGCGATTTTGTGAACTTAGTCTTGAATAACATTCAGTCGGAGACTCAGGGTTCAGCCTTGCAAACCCTGCTTCGCCAGATGGTTACTGTGAGTGCCTATTACGTTGCTCGAGACACTCAGGATGAGACCTTCACCAAAGTCGCTAAGCGCTTGTGGGAACTGACCCTTGCGGCAGAACCTGGCAGCGACGCTCAATACATGTTCCTTAAGTTTTGGGCTATCTACGCACGCGGTGAGTTCGCAGACACCATGGAACAGCTACTTTCCGGTGAAATGCAGCTTCCTGGTCGCGTAATCGACCAAGACCAGCGCTGGTGGCTAATCATGTCGCTAGTGGCCGTTGACCGCCTAGGTCAGGCAGACATCGACGCCGAACTGTCAAAAGATAATACGGCCAACGGTCAGAAATTTGCCTTCCATGCCGAAGGTAACCTGCCTGGCAAGAAGCAGGCTTACTTCGATCGTCTGATTAATGACAAAGATCTATCGAACACGCTGATCGGTGAAGGTGTGATCGCATTCCAAGAGCACTGGGACTCGAACGACTTCGTTCCTTTTGTTGACCCATACTTCGAGATGGTTTTGCCAGCATGGGAGTCGCGCACCTTCAAAATTGCCGAGTACCTAATCGAAGGCCTCTACCCAACTGCGTTAGCATCAGACGCCCTGGTGAAGCGCACTCAAGACAGAAGGCCGATAAGTAATGAATACTGCTTGGTTCACTGAATTCTGGACAACCTACCAGACCCCAATTCACGTCGTCCTGATTCTGCTGATTGCAGTAATCGGCCGTGCGCTGCTTTTGGTTTCAGTGCGCCGAGTGGTTTCCGGTGTTGTTTCAGGTGTGAAGTCGGAGGCCAAGGCAGTTGCCGAAGACTCCGAATCTCCATTGGTAAAGGCTCGCGTTGTTCAGCGAACCAAGACCATTGGTTCGGTTCTTTCTAACTTCATCACCTGGGGCATTGCCCTGATCACCGTGACCATGGTTCTCAACGAACTGGGCGTGCAGGTGGGCGCCCTTATTGCGGGTGCTGGAATCTTGGGGGCCGCAGTAGGTTTCGGCGCTCAGTCGCTGGTTCGTGACCTTATCAGCGGCCTCTTCATTGTCTTTGAAGACCAGTACGGCGTTGGCGATGTGGTTGACCTCGGGGAAATCAAGGGAGCCATCGAAGCGGTTGGACTTCGCGTCACTCAGGTTCGCGACGTTGAGGGAACCCTTTGGTATGTCCGCAACGGCGAAATCTCACGCGTAGGCAACAAGTCGCAGGGTTTCAGTCGAGTAATCGTTGATCTCTCATTTGACCCTTCGGTCGATGTTGAAAAGGCAAAGAAGGCCATGCTGGCAGCTGCTGGCTCTGTCACGAAGTCGAAAGATGTTGGCTCGCTTCTGATTGGAGCAGCCGAGGTTTGGGGAATCCAGGCACTTTCTGGCGACTCGCTAGTGATTCGCCTGGTTCAGCAGGTCTCCCCTAAGGCCGTCGACGACGTTGCCCGCGAAATTCGAGCTGCCCTTGTTCTTGAACTTAAGAAGGCAAAGGTCTCGTTGGCATCAACCGGCAACAGCTTCACCGTGAATCTAAAGAAATAACTTGGACGAGATTTTCTTCGAACAAATCGGTGGCTCCGCAACGTTCCACAAACTTGTCGACGTTTTCTACGAAGGTGTCGCTAAAGACGAGCTATTGCGCCCTATGTATCCAGAAGAAGACCTAGGGCCGGCTAAGGAGCGCTTACGGATGTTTCTGGAGCAGTATTGGGGCGGGCCTCACACTTATTCTGAACAACGTGGACACCCGCGCCTCCGAATGCGCCACAATGTTTTCCCAATTACCCCAGCTGCCAAAGATGCCTGGCTAAAGCACATGCGTGCTGCAGTGGATTCTCTAAAACTATCACCGCTAGACGACGCCACGTTGTGGGATTACCTTGAACGAGCCGCAAGTTCGCTCGTAAACACTTTCTCGCCTAGAGGCTCTGGGCCACTTTAGAAAGAATGTGCCCATTCATTGGGCTAAGTCTGATCCAGCCCTGAGTCTGGTAAATCGGTACAACTTCGTTTTCGGTTAGAAAGCCGAGCCCGGCTGCTACGAATGCGGCACCGGTTGGCACTGGTGAATCACCTTCCATGGAGCGTCCCCAGATTTCGCCACGGATGCGGGCTGCAATTGGGCCACCTACAGATTCAGGGAGTGAATCAGCCACCTCAGCGATGCCGTCCTTGGCAATCTGGGTTAGAAGTTCCTCAGAGACTTCGCCTGCCAGTTCCCAACCACTGCGAGGAGGCTGAATGCCAGACCAAGGCGCTCGAACCGAATCTGGAAGCACCACGTGGTACTTGCCCTTCCAGTTTTCGTCATTGGCGGCTAGAGCAGCCAGCCGATCAAGCATGGCAGTGATTGGAACAACTACATCCACTTCGGCATCTTCGGCAAGCTCGCTAGTGCGAAGGCCGAGCACAGTAGGGCCCTGTTCCATTAGGCTTCCAGCGAAGATTGGCGCTACGTAGCAAGCCAGCACTGTGCCAAATGCGCGCACTCGAACCATGCCGGCTGGATCCAGTCGCTTAGCGCGAGTTAGGTAGGCCTGAAGGTCAAGGGTTGAGGCACGGTCGGCCAAAGTGAAGTCGTTTTTCATCTTTACCTAGACTAGCGATATGAGCATCGACATTCCGATTCCATCAGACCCGCTAGCCCATCTAATTAGCACCCTCGATTTGAGTGATGCCGGCGGCGCTAAGACACGCGAGGACATCTTTACCGGACCTAGTCAGTGGATGCCTCACGGTCGCGTGTTTGGAGGTCAGGTTCTAGCTCAGTGCTTGGTTGCAGCAACTCGAACCGTGGACGGCATTCGTCCTGTTCACTCTTTGCACGGTTATTTCCTTCGAGCCGGTGACATTCGTTTGCCAATCACTTTCTCGGTGGACCGTCTGCGCGATGGGCGCTCATTCAGCACACGCAGGCCTATCAAAACGGCGAGCCAATCTTTTCAATGATTGCTTCCTTCCAGGACGAAGACCCTGGCATAGAACATCAAGACCTATTCCCCACCAACATTCCTTCGCCGGAGACTTTACCTTCAGCAAAAGACTTGCTTGGTGACATCGATCACCCTGTCGCACAGTATTGGGCGAACGCTCGTCCATTTGATATGCGTCATGTGACTGACCCAATTTACTTCCAAGTCAAGGGCGAGCCAGTGGCTCACCAGGCGGTTTGGATTAAGGCTTTAGGAACTTTGCCATACGACCAAGAGCTTCACACGGCGGCTTTGGCATACGTATCCGACTACACAATCCTTGAGCCGATTTTCCGCCGTCACGGAATTGCGTGGACACATGAAGGCTTGAAGAGCGCTTCTCTAGACCATGCAATGTGGTTCCACCGACCAGCTCGCGTGGATCAGTGGATGCTTTATGTGCAAGAGTCCCCGAGCGCACAGGGTGGTCGAGGACTCTCACTGGGTCGAATCTTCTCCGAGGATGGGTTGCTACTGGCAACCGTTGCTCAAGAGGGAATGGTTCGTATCCCTGAGGTACGTTAGTCGCGAGTGAGGCGACGATAGGTTGAACGGTGAGGCTTAGCAGCTTCTGCACCCAAGCGCTCAATCTTGTTCTCTTCGTAAGCTTCGAAGTTACCCTCGAACCAGTACCACTGGTCTGGGTTGTCGTCGGTGCCTTCGTAAGCCAGGATGTGGGTTGCTACGCGGTCTAGGAACCAGCGATCGTGTGTGATGACCACAGCACAACCAGGGAACTCTAGAAGAGCGTTCTCTAGGCTTCCAAGGGTTTCAACGTCAAGGTCGTTAGTTGGTTCGTCGAGTAGAAGAACGTTTCCACCTTCCTTGAGGGTTAGAGCTAGGTTTAGGCGGTTACGCTCACCACCGGAAAGGATGCCGGCAGGCTTCTGCTGGTCTGGGCCCTTGAAACCAAACGCTGCGACATAAGCGCGCGAAGGCATTTCAACGTTCCCAACCTGCATGTAGTCGAGGCCGTCTGAAACAACTTCCCAAAGAGACTTGTTTGGGTCGATTCCGCCACGACCCTGGTCGACGTAAGAAATCTTTACGGTTTCACCGATCTTGAGTTCTCCGCCATCGGCCTTCTCCAAGCCAACGATGGTCTTGAACAGGGTCGACTTTCCAACACCGTTCGGACCAATAACGCCGACGATACCGTTGCGAGGAAGGGAGAAGGTTAGACCGTCGATTAGTGAACGACCGTCGAAGCCCTTCTTAAGATTCTTGGCTTCGATAACCACGTTTCCTAGGCGAGGGCCTGGTGGAATCTGGATCTCTTCGAAGTCGAGCTTTCTGGTGCGATCTGCCTCAGCCGCCATTTCTTCGTAGCGTGCCAAACGAGCCTTCGACTTGGTCTGGCGAGCCTTAGGTGACGAGCGAACCCAGTCGAGTTCATCGGATAGACGCTTGGCTAGCTTTGCGTCTTTCTTACCGGCAACCTCAAGGCGCTCACGCTTCTTCTCAAGGTAGGTCGAGTAGTTACCTTCGTATGGGTAGGCACGACCGCGGTCGAGCTCCAAAATCCATTCGGCAACGTTGTCTAGGAAGTAACGGTCGTGGGTTACGGCAAGAACTGCACCAGGGTATTTGGCTAGGTGCTGCTCAAGCCAAAGGACCGACTCTGCATCTAGGTGGTTTGTTGGTTCGTCAAGGAGTAGAAGGTCTGGCTTCTCGAGGAGCAACTTACAAAGTGCAACGCGACGACGCTCACCACCGGAAAGGTGGGTTACGGCAGTGTCACCCGGAGGGCAACGCAGTGCATCCATGGCCTGCTCAAGCTGGTTGTCTAAGTCCCAGCCATCTAGGTGGTCGATCTGTTCCTGCAACTTACCCATCTCTTCGAGAAGGGTGTCAAAATCGGCGTCTGGCTCAGACATTGCGGCTGAGATCTCATTGAAACGGTTGAGTTTGTCTTTAGTGTCTTTTACGGCAAGTTCAACGTTGCCAAGAACAGTCAGGGTCTCGTCCAGCGGAGGCTCCTGCATCAGCATGCCGACGGTGTATTCGGGGCTAAGTCGTGCTTCACCGTTGCTTGGCTGATCTAGGCCAGCCATTATCTTAAGGACGGTCGACTTACCGGCACCGTTAGGGCCTACGACACCAATCTTGGCTCCAGGCAAGAACGCAAGCGTTACGTCGTCAAGGATCACCTTGTCGCCGTGCGCCTTACGCGCCTTGATCATTTGGTAAATAAATTCAGCC
>JBJORE010000131.1:0-2671 GCA_046049565.1 Actinomycetota bacterium | reverse complement strand
GCTTTGGAGTGGTGTGTTCCCAAGGGCCACCCGGAAGGCGCGGAAACTTTAGAGCAGGCTGCCATGCGCGAAATCTTCGAAGAAACTGGGATTCAAGGCGAAGTAATCGAGCTTCTCGGTTCGATTGATTACGAGTTTTACACCCCCGACAAACACATCGCGAAGACCGTGCACCACTACCTTTTGCGCCAAACCAGTGGCGAACTAACCGTGGACGGCGACCCAAACCACGAAGCCGTGGAAACCCGCTGGTTCGATATTTCTGAACTTCACACTGTGCTTTCCCACGAAAATGAGCGACGCATGGCCCGCGGCGTAATCGAATGGTATGAGCGCTCAAAATGAAGTTTTTAAAAAAAGTTTCACTAATTGTGATTGCGCTTCTGCTTTTTTCTTCGAGCGCTGCCCAGGCCAACGACACCTACGACATTCACATCGTCAAAGGTTCGGAAATCAACCTTGTTTCACAAGATTCCAGAGTTCCGGTACTGATTCAAAACAACTACGACACCGAAGTTCGAGTGCTCGTTCACGTGGCAACCTCAAACCTCAAAGTGCGACTTCCGCAAACGACATCCGTGACGGTAGCCCCGAACAGCACAGTGAATGCTGTGATTCCGGTGCAAGCCGTAGCCAATGGTGATGTTCAACTTTCCGTTTGGCTTACCAGTTTCTCTGGTGTGCGTCTTGGCCCAGACACGATGGTAACGATGCACGTAATCGGCAACGCTGAGGCAATCGTTCTTGGCACAATGGGCGGCTTGGTTCTGTTGCTTCTTATCGTTGGTTCGATTCGCATGATTCGCCGAAGAAAGAACGCCTAAGTGACCGTCGCCCGTTCGTCGCTGATTATGGCCAGCGGTACTATCGTTTCGCGCATTCTCGGTTTGGCTCGAACAGTAATGCTGGCCGGCGCGATCGGAGTTGCTACCAATGGCGCCGATGCCTTCGCTGTTGCTAATCAACTTCCAAACAACGTTTACGCGATTATTGTCGGTGGATTACTCAATGCCGTCTTGGTTCCACAGATTGTTCGGGCCAGAGTTCACAAAGACGGCGGCAAAGGCTACATCGACGGTCTGCTCACCGTGATCATCACGGCTTTCGCTGTAATTACCGTGGTTGCCACCCTGCTAGCACCCGTTTTAGTTCGCATCTATACGAGCGGCTGGAACGAATCGACTTTGGCACTCGCCACCGCGTTCGCCTACTGGTGTTTGCCGCAGTTGTTCTTCTACGGTCTTTACTCGATTCTTGGTGAAGTGCTAAATGCCAAAAGTTCGTTTGGGCCCTTCATGTGGGCGCCGGTTATCAACAACCTGGTCGCAATTGTTGGTCTTGGAGTTTTTGTGTGGTTGTTTGGTCCAATTGGCCTAAACCTAAACCACGCCTGGACAGATGCGCAGATTTCACTCCTCGCCGGCACCGCAACATTGGGTGTCGCTTCACAGGCGCTGATTTTGTTCTTCTTTTGGAAGCGAATCGGACTACGTTTCACGTTTAACTTCAAGCTTCGAGGCCTGGGGCTTCGCCCAGCGCTGAAAGCTGCTTCATGGACGCTGGCGATGCTGGTAATTACCCAGATCGGTGGCCTAATCCAGACCAACCTGACTTCCACCACTCTGGCTGCTCGCGAGAGCATTGCGGGTGACGGCTGGGAGTCTCAGCAAAGATTTGCCTCCGTTGCTGTAGCCGGTATCGCCTGGCTCATTTTCATGATTCCCCATTCAGTTGGCACGGTCTCAATTGCAACTGCCTACTTCACGCGAATGAGCGAGCACGCTCACGCTAAAAAGTTTGACCTGTTGAAGGTTGACATCGTGAAGTCATTGCGCTCCATCCTTGCCCTTAGCGCTTTTGCCACAAGCGTGATGATCGTGCTCAGTTACCCGATTTCCAGAGTGTTTGCTCCAGACGGTGGTTCAATTTCTGCACTCGGAAACGTTCTTATTGCGATGATGTTTGGCCTAATTCCGTTCAGTGTCAATTTCATGTTGCAGAGAGTCTTTTACGCACTTGAAGACACCAAGAGCCCTTTTATTTTCACGACAATTCAAATCGTGCTTTTCGTAATCGGTTGCTACATCTCTGCTGCTGTCATTCCAGCGATCGGCCTGGTCGCAGCCATCTCGCTAGTTATGTCAGCTAGCTTCGTCGTTCAATCTGTTTTGGCCTACAGATTACTAACGAAACGGATCGGTAGCCTCAGCGACGGACGTCTTGGTCGCTACGCACTTCAGGTAATTAGCGTGGCCCTGGTTGCTGGTTTTGTTGCTGTTGCTCTTCCCCATCTGCTTGGTGGCTTGACCTTGGTTCAATTCGGCCTGGCAACTGGGCTAAATGCCCTGCTCGCTTGCCTAGTGGTAACCGCTCTCGCCGGTGCTATTTACCTGGGAATCCTTTGGCTTGCCAAGAATGATGAAGCACGCACGGTGCTTGCGTCTTTGAAGGGAATACTCCGCCGATAAACTTGTGTTATCCCCCAAGTAAGAATCTCAGGAGTAACGTTGCGCGAAGTAATCATTGTCGGATCCGGCCCAGCGGGCTATACAGCCGCTATCTATACCGCGCGCGCCGGCCTAAAGCCACTGATGATTGCTTCTTCGGTTGAACCTGGTGGCGAACTGATGAAGACCACCGAGGTTGAAAACTTTCCAGGATTTCCAAACGG
>JBJORE010000130.1:0-3441 GCA_046049565.1 Actinomycetota bacterium | reverse complement strand
TTACGGTTATGCCGGTCTCGGTGAGCTTGTTGTGTTCATTTTCTTTGGGCTCGTCGCCGTTTTCGGAACCGTGTATGTTCAGGCTCCGGCACTGTTCGTAATACCTGAAACCTGGATGTTGGTGGCTCCGGTGGCGGTTGGGCTTGGGCTTTACGCTTCAGCGGTGCTCATGATTAACAACATCCGTGACATCGAAACCGACGCTCCGGTCGGTAAGAAAACTCTGGCCGTGCGAGTTGGAAAACCGATGGCCAAAGCTATCTATCTGCTGATGATATGGTTGCCACTGGCGATTGGTTACACCTATCTGCTGATTAACCTAATCCCGGCTTTCGTCTTCCCGTTCGCCTTAGTGGTGCTGCTACTGCCATTGACGCTAATCGTGTTGACAGCTAAGACACCAAAAGAAAACATTTTGGCTTTGAAACTCACCAGCAATGCGGCACTGTTTTACGCGGTTCTGGTTGCGCTAGGGCTTTGGAAGCTGGTTTAGTTTTCGTCTTCGGCGCGCTCGTCGACGGTCTTTTTTGGCTTGTTGATAGTTTCGTAAATTTTCGCGCTGGAAGCTTCGCGCTGTTTGCGCAAGAAAATTAGCGAGAATGAAAACGACAGCATGGTGGCGAACACAACCGCCACAATTGGTGCGAAGTTGAGCAGCAGGAAAACCGTCAAAATGGCGGCGAAAACCCCAAGTCGTGCGAGCGTGTAGACCAGTAGGGGATTCTTCATAGTTTTAAGTCTAGGCATGCCAATAGGCTGGTGTTATGCGTTTCGTAATCCTGTCCATTGTTGCTTGGGTTGTTCTTACCGTTTTCACCGCGGTGTTTGCCATCAGCGCTAAGTCGAGTGAGGTTAGAGTTCTCGGCAAGGGACTGTGGATTGCGATCATTATTTTCGTACCAATCATCGGTGCGCTCCTTTATCTAACCATCGGACGTCCACTTGGCAAACCGACCGTAACCCAGGTGGCACCAGACGACGACCCAGACTTCCTTCGCCGTCTTGCCGAACAGCTCAAAGACGAGGACGACAAGAAGGATGAGTAGTTCTCCTGCCCAGTCGTTGGCTTCGCACCTACTAGCGGCTTTCGCCGGGGCTGGCGTTGACCAGATTTATTTGGCACCAGGTGCGCGCTCGCAGGCGCTGGCCATTGCAGCTGGCCAACTGGCCGACGCCGACAAAGCGGATTTGTTCATTCGCCTCGACGAACGCTCGATGGCGTTCTCCGCGCTCGGCTCCAGCCTGGCTACCGGCAAGCCAGCCTTGGTAATTACAACTTCGGGAACCGCGGTAGCGAACCTGCACCCGGCCGTGTTGGAAGCACACCACTCCGGAGTGCCACTGATTTTGCTTACCGCCGACCGCCCGCACGAACTTCGCGATGTTGGCGCGAACCAGACCACCAAGCAGGTTGGCCTGTTCGATGAAGCCGTGCGAATCGTTTTCGATGTGGAAGCGCCAACCTTAGAAGACGACGGCGTGCAGGGTGTTCCATTACTGGTGTCAACCGCGATTCGTGCAGCGCTTGGTCTCGGCGGCTCACGACCAGGCCCGGTTCAAATCAACCTGGCTTTCCGCGAACCACTCTCGGGCGATTCGCCAAACGCATCCGAACTTGAGGTTGAGGTGCCAACTGGCGAAGAACATGAGACCGAACTCGAATTCGCCATCCTCGATGGCTCGGTTCCTACCGTGGTTGTGGCCGGTGCCGGCTCCGACGAAGGTGCTGTGGAATTGGCGGAGGCCTATGGGCTTCCAATTTTCGCCGAGCCCTCCTCGAGTGCTCGCTTCGGCAACAACGCCGTGTTGAGCTACCCGCTGCTACTTACCAACAACAAGGAACTTGCCGACCGAATCGGCCGAGTAATCGTGTTCGGCAAACCAACCCTCACGAGAAGCGTGATTCGTCTCTTTTTCAACGAAAACGTTGAAGTGGTTGTTGTTCGAAACCGGGCTATGGGCTTATTCGACGTTTCCAGACGAGCATCCATGTTTGTCGACGACGTAACCTTCGACGTCGATGTTGATGGCGAATGGTTGGAAGCTTGGCGAGTTGCCGATCAAACGGTTCGTCTTTCGACCCCGGTTTCTGAAACCCTGTCGCGCCGAGAAATCGTGGAACAGGTTTGGAGCGCAACCGGCCCTGGCGAGAACCTGCTGCTCGGTGCATCGCGCATGATTCGCGAAGCAGAAATTTGGGCTCCTGCAAAAAACATCAACATCTTCGCAAACCGTGGGCTTGCAGGCATCGACGGAACAGTTGCAACGGCTACCGGAATTGCCCTTGCTACGCGAGAACAAACCAGAGCCCTAATCGGCGACCTAACTTTGCTTCACGATGCCAGTTCTCTGGTGATCGACCCTCTAGATGGCCCGATCAACCTTCAACTCGTGGTGGTCAACGATCGAGGCGGAAGCATCTTCGAAGCTCTTGAGCCAGCCAAGACCCTGAGTGAGCAAAGCTTCGACCGACTATTCCGCACTCCCCAAGATGTGAACATCGCCACCCTCGTAGGCTAGAGCGCCAATAATCGGCAGGAACTTCAAATCGGTTTCGATAAGTTCCGATTCACCATCGGATTCCGAAACGATTCCGCAACCGGCATAAGCCGTGATTCGCCCATCGGCAAGTTGTGCTCCGCGAAGCGCAATTACCCACTCGCCGTCGCCGTCGGCGCCAATCCAACCAACCGGACCGGCGTAGCGACCGCGATCGAATGGCTCGAGTTCGGCAATCAATTTCTGTGCTTCTTCTCGAGGCGTTCCAGCCACGGCAGCGGTTGGGTGAAGTGCGCTGGCCAAATCTAGAACGGAAGAGTTTTCTTTCAGAACCGCGTGAACATCACTGGCCAGGTGCCAAAGGTTTGGCAGCGCCAGGCTAAATGGTTCGGTATCCGCGTCAACATGATCGCAGAACGGCTCAAGCGCAGTGACCAAAGACTTCACCGCAAAGGCATGTTCGGCAAGGTTTTTGTGCGAACCGGCCAGAGCTTTCGAGATGGCTTGGTCAACGCTCGGATCGGTTCCGCGTGCCGCAGTGCCGGCTAGCACTCGAGCCGAAACCTGCGAGTGGGAAACGCGAACCAGAAGTTCTGGAGATGCGCCAAACATGCCGTCCACAGAATAAATCCAGCAGCTCGGGTATCTGGCCGCGAGTCGTCCAAGTGCGGTTCGAAGGTCAAATTCGGTGGGAACCGAACCAACCAAATCTCGAGCCAGCACCACTTTTTCGAGTTTCTCATTTTGAATCAGTGCCACGGCTCGATCAACCAGGTCGCTGAATTCTTGCCGGCTAAGTGAGCCTGAAGCGAGAGCGATTGGAGAAGCTTTTCCCCAAACTGTGGCTGCAGGAAGTTTGGCATCGTCTACCGAGGTAATCCAGAATCGGTCGTCTCGGCGACCAATCACAACTCGAGGCATAACCAAAACGCTCTCTGCCTC
>JBJORE010000129.1:0-2721 GCA_046049565.1 Actinomycetota bacterium | reverse complement strand
GGTTCAACGATTTCGTAGGAGGTGCTCAGTTCTTCGAGACTCTTGGCTTCGTGAGTGGCTCCGAGCATGTTGGCATCGGTCGAATAAGCCTTCTCTGTGCTGGCACGGTAAGGAAGGTCGCGGGCCAGCAACCATTCACTCATCTCGTGACGCCCACCAAGTTCGTTCACGAAGTCGGCATCCAGCCAAGGCTTGTAAATGCGAAGGTTTGGGTTTGCTAGCAGACCGTAGCGATAAAAACGCTCGATGTCGTTGCCCTTGTAGGTAGAGCCATCTCCCCAAATTTCAACATTGTCTTCGCGCATCGCTCGCACCAGAAGGGTTCCGGTCACAACGCGTCCGAGTGGGGTCGTATTGAAATAGGCCTTGCCACCGGTGCGAATGTGAAAAGCGCCACAGGCTATTGCAGCGAGACCTTCCTCAACTAGAGATTGACGGCAGTCAACCAAACGACCAGCCTCAGCACCATAAACGATGGCGCGTTCTGGGATGGAACCGATATCGGTTTCGTCATACTGGCCAAGGTCAGCGGTGTAAGCGAAGGGGATTGCCCCTTTTTCACGCATCCAGGCAACAGCAACGGAAGTGTCGAGGCCACCAGAGAAGGCAATGCCCACTTTTTCGCCGACAGGGAGGGAAGAGAGTACTTTAGTCACCAGTCCAGCCTAACGCCTCGGCCCAACCTACTATTAGATACATGACCCTAAGAGTGCGCGCCAGTTTGGCCACGTTGGGGTTATTTGCGACCCTAACGCTTTCGAATCCCACGACCTCTTTGGCAGCAGGCAGTTGTGAATCAACGAAACCTCTAACTAATGCGGTGCTGACCAAAACAGCTTTGCCCAAGGGTGGCGAATTGCTCCGTTATCAGTTCCCGCCAGGGCAAGCTAACTCATCCGGCTATGCAGGACGCCTTACGGTAGCTAAAGGGAATCTAAACTACTTTGGCGTGACACCGACACATTCTGATTTTCAGAATGCAGCCACTCAAGAGGACCTGGCAAGCGGTGTAAAAGCAATAGTTCACGTGAACAGCGACTTTTTCGACTTCAGTAGCCTTATGCCATATTCCGCAATTGGCACCTCAGGAAAGCTCATTTTTGCTCCGCAGGGGAGCAGCCCGGTTGTTGGCGTTCAGTTAGTGAAAGCTTCGAGCAAAACCGGGATTAGGGCAGCATCCAAACTGGTATCGGCAGGTCGCAGCGCCACTATTACAGGCCTCAACTTGCCCACAATTGGAACCAACTCCATCGTGGCCTACACCGCCTCGTTCTCGGGATCAAAGCTTCCGAGTTCGACCTATTCAATTCAAGTCAGTGGTGGCCGAGTGGCAAAGATTTTCAATTCAGGTTCCCAGGTCAAACCTCAGAGCGGATACCTGTTTAGTGCCACTGGAAGTTCTGTCTCGGTCTTAAAAAAATTCCTGATTGGCTCTGCCGCAAGCTACAAATATCCGAGCGGAACCATTCCGCAACTTTCAAAAGATCGGGTCACTTCCAACGGCGCAGTATCCACGATATCGGGCCGGGCTTTAGCAACAATTTCTGCTGTGAATTTGCGAAGGGACTACTACCAGGATGGCGTCGTTTTATTCACAGATGACTATTCTGGTGCCACCCCAGCCGGCGCCGCCACCGTGGTGATTAATTCTTCTTCCACGGTTTCGCGGTTGGAGCAAAATGGTTACCCAACTTCAGTGCCGAATGGCTACAAAGTGCTGCAATTTTTTGGATCAGCACAATCGCAAGCAAGTCGATTTAGCTTAGGAATGAAAGTCTCAGTAAGTCCAAGTTTCTCCTCCAACTCTGGGAAAAAGTATTCGACTGTCTTCGGAGTTGGAAAATCCATAATCACTAATGGGGTAAATACTGCTTCATGCGTCGGAAACGTCGACACAATTCGTCCTCGCACCGCGCTTGGATGGGATGAGGCGGGCAATGTTTATCTAGCCACAACGACCATGGGTCGCGATTGGCCGGATGGTGGTCAAGGCGGTTATCGACTGGGCGGTTCGACCGTTCACCAAATGGCTGATTGGCTAAAGTTACATGGAGCAACCCAAGCGGTCGCCTTGGACGGTGGAGGTTCGACAACCATGCTCGCTTTGCTTGCCGGAGGCATCAAAAGGGTGGATCTACCCGAGGGTGTTTGGATTCGAGAGATACCAGTCGGCCTTGCACTAACCAGTCGTTGATTATCCGACTACTTTCAGGTTCCTGTCGTAAAATTGCCCAATGCGTAAATCACTTCGGGCACTTCTCGCAGGATTTGTCGTATTTGGATTGGTTTCGTCTACTGCATGTGCCAAAGTGCCTGAGAACACCACCGTTGTTGAAGAGATTCCGCTTCCCACGGAAATCGACGAAATAGATTCTTCAAAACTCGTTGCAACCGACTTAAATCACAACTGCCGCAAAGCACCATCGATTGAAACGGCAGCAAAGCATTCCGAGAATCCATTGGTTGGCGGTGGCATTTATGGAACATACGATTGGGCTGCGGGTAAGACGAACGGCGGTCAAATCTGGAAAACACGCCTTGCCTACTCAACTTCTAACCTTGCGCAGATCAGAATTTCTCCGACTTACCCTCAGATTGGCAATATCGCAACCCAGTCGAAGCTGGCAAAGAAAATCAATGCGGTTGCCTACGTAAATGGAGATTTCTTCCACCTTCGCGGCTCAAATCTGCTCTACAGCGCGATGATCCATAAAAATGATT
>JBJORE010000128.1:0-2726 GCA_046049565.1 Actinomycetota bacterium | reverse complement strand
ATTACGCCGATTCTCTCAGCTTCAAAGCTCTTCACGGCTGAAACTGATCACCTAACGGAACTTATGGCCGACAACTTTGCCAAGAAGCACGTGGACGAAGAAATCTTGACTCGCGCTAGAGAGAAATTCCTAGAATAGACCTTCGTAGTTCGGGCTCGGCGCCTCAGACATAAAGCGCTTTACGTGATCATCGATCATTACATCGCGCAGGGTGATTGGTGCGGTTAGGTAGAGACCTTCGAGGGAACGAACGCGGCTAAGAGCAACGTAGGTTTGCCCGGCCGAGAAGGCGTTGCCACCAAGTTCGATAACGACCTCGTCGTAGGTCATGCCCTGCGACTTGTGAACGGTTACCGACCAGGCTAGTCGCAGCGGAAGCTGGCGGAATTCGGCCAAAGTTTCTGGCACAAGCACTTCCTTGAAGCGCTGGTTGGCTTCGTCGTATTGCTCGTCGAGCTGGTAGCGAACCTTTTCCCAGGTTGACTGGTGAACGTCGAACTCTTCGTCGCCAACCTCAACCACAACGTGGTTGTGAGAAACGATCTTGGTCACGTGGCCGATAGTGCCATTAACCCAGCGGCGAACCATTGAGCCCTCTTTGGCAGTGTTTTGGTCGTCGTTCTTAATGAACATGACCTGAGCCCCAACCTTGAGATACAAATTCACTTCGGCCGGCGGGTTAGCACCAAACTCTTTCAGTTCACCCATCGTGATGTTGGCTTCGAAAAGTTTTGCTTCCCCGGCAATGTTGGCCAAGCGGCTAGCGTTGTGGCTATCAACCTTGCGGTTGATACCGGAAAGACGAATCACGTCTGGGTTTTCCGGGTAGCGATTGCCGGCGCTGTTTAGAGTGTCAAGCATGTCTTGAGTGACGCTGCCATCGCGAATGGCGTTCAAAATCTCAATGAAAGTGTCGTCGTGCTGGCGGAAGTTTTCATGCAGCTCATAACGGTGAAGTTTGCTTTCAGCCCAGGCCTTGGCGTCGAAGAACCAGTCGGAGCGATAAGTTTCCTTCAGATACTCGTAACCCTCAACACCTGGCTTTACCGCAATCGGAGGAAGTTGATAAGGGTCGCCGAACATGACCACCTGAACGCCACCGAACGGACCCTTGTTGCGGCCGCGGGCCGCACGAAGCATGGTGTCCATTGCATCCATCAGATCTGCACTGACCATCGATATTTCGTCGATGACCAGAATGTCTAGAGAACGAAGAGCATCGCGTACTCGACCGTAGAGGTGTTTGTGAATTGGCTGTACGCCGAGCACCCCGTGAGGTGGAATACCGAAGAACGAGTGGATGGTCTGGCCGCCAACGTTGTAAGCAGCAACGCCGGTTGGTGCCACGACTGCAACGTTCTTTTTGGTGTTGTTTACGAAATGGTTGAGCAGGGTTGATTTGCCCGTGCCAGCGCGACCGGTCACAAAAATGTGATCGTGCTCGTTCTCGATAAAGTCAAACAGCGCTAGCTGTTCGCTCGAGAGCTTTATTTCGTAAGTCATCGTTGTTCCCCGTCACGCTTAGCCAACTTGGCAAGCATCGCGTTGTAATCTTCCACATCTTTATTACCACTGCGGTCTGACGCTCGGTCTAGTCGCTTGGCATCGCGAGCGTCGGAACGGAACCATTGAATGCAGACGATAATCGTAAGCACAGCGGCTGGCATTTCCCCGATGCCCCACGCAATGGCACCACCGGTATGTTGATCTTCGATTGGAGATTCACCCCAGGTTCTGCCCATCGCGCCGAACCACTCGGGCAAAAGCAAGCCATCGCCACTCATCAGTGAGAGGCCGAAGAACGCGTGGAAAGCGAGTGTTCCAATCATTAGCATCAGACGCATCAGGAATGGAATCTTGTCTGGGCCTGGGTCGATGCTGATAATCGCCTGTACAAACAGATAACCGGTAATCAGGAAATGCACAATCATCCACTCATGACCCAGGTGATCTCTCATTGACCAGCCGAAGAGCGGGGTGAAATAGAAGATGATCAGCGAAGCTGCAAAATTGATTGCCGCAAAAATCGGGTTCGAAACCAGCTTTGCCCACGGAGTGTGAACCGCCCAAAGTACCCACTCGCGTAAGCCCCTCGAATCGTCCTTGCGAGCCTCGCTGGCACGTAGCAAGAGAGTAACGGGAGCTCCAGGCACCAACAGCACCGGCACACCCATGGTGAGAATCATGTGAGCCAGCATGTGAACGCTAAACAGGTACTGCTCATAAACATTTAGCGGGCCGCAGGTGATCCACAGCAACAAACCCATACCCAGCAGCCAGCTAATGGTCCTGCCAATCGGCCACTCATCGCCACGGTTACGAAGGCGATAAACACCAAATAGGTAGAGAGCCGTTGCCACTAGGACGATCACCAGCCAGACGAGGTCTAACTTGTATGAGGTCAACCAGCGCTCGAGAGTTAGCTCTGGAGGCAGAGGCGAACCGGTCAGGATTACCGCTGGGCTATCGGCATCCTGCAGCTTGATGTTTGTACTCGGCGGAGCCGAGCGACTTAAACTCGCTCCAATTCCAAAAGCGGCACCCATAAGAGCCAACTCGATTGCCGCCAAAAAACCGAACGCTTTCTTGGAAGGTGAAGCAGCCTTCAGCAATCGAAGTCGGTAGTAAGCACCAAAAGCACCGAGTGTTATTAATACGACTACCTTGACGATAACCAGCACACCCCACTCAGTGAACAAATACTTCACATCGACTATGCGCAGGGC
>JBJORE010000127.1:0-2734 GCA_046049565.1 Actinomycetota bacterium | reverse complement strand
ATTTTAAGCGAGGCTGCTTCCGCAGCCAAACGAGAGATGCTGCCGCATCCCTCGACTATTAGCGGCGTTCCACCCTCGAACTCGCGCCATCGACCTCGTACGTCCTTGGCCCAATCGAACTCTTGCCACGCCGCTTTGCGCCTGGCAACTAGCGGATTCAAAATCAGTCGCTGTAAATAATCAACACCGGCCTGAAAGCCATCCCAGCCCTCGTAGAGATCGTCCATGTGAATCAGCCGGGGTAAAGATTCGCCGTCTTTGAAAAGTTGATTCTGAAGCAGCGCGGCTAGTGTGCTCTTGCCAGAGCCAGCGCGACCATCAATCAAAATGATTGGTGTTGAAATCCCCTGATCCACCAACTCGAGCACGCGCTCGGCTGCTTGATTGCAAGCCGCGGTGAGGTTGGTATGGGAAGACATCTAACCAGCCTAGATCTGGTAATCCTCAACGTGCACGTCTGGGTGCGAATCGAATCTGTAACCGCCACCGCGAATCGTGCGAATGATGTCTTCAAAGCCGGCAATCTTGCCACGCAAACGACGAATGTGAACATCGATGGTTCGGTCGTTCGGTGCCGCCGCGTCTTCCGAGTTCCAAACCAGTTCAACCAATTCACGACGACTAATCGTTTCGCCCTGATTCTCAATCAGGTAGTTCAGAAGGTCGAACTCTTTTTGAGTCAGTTCGGCGTTCTCTCCATTCACCAGCACTCGACGGCGAGCTAGGTCGACGACCACGCCGTCCTCAGTTTCATCATCTGGGCCAGTTCTGGCAACAAGTTGATCGAGGGCTCTCGGGTCGTGTAGTGCAGTGCGAACCACATCCACGTTGCGACCACCGGAACCTTTAGGTGCGAGAGCAACGGCTGCGTAAGTTTCAGCGCCTGGAACCAGCTCGTTTAGGGTACCGCGCAAGGCCTTGACCAGTTCGGTCAAACTAACTCCGGCATCAAGTGCCTGCTGCTCATCGATGCCAACGTAAAGCGCGAAGCCTCTGGCTTCTGATTTGATTTCTTCAGTCATTTCTAAATCCTTTTTGAGTGTGCGAATAATTTGGTGCCGTCATTGGCAAAAGCTGGGGTACTGGTGTCTCTAAGCGGCGAGCGGTGGCTCAAAAGCGGGCTTAGCGACACATTCGCATACACATGCAAACGCGCATCGCCGAGGCGAAGGTTTCCTTGTTTGCAGTCATAAAAAAATTATAGGCGACTAGTCGGCCAGTCCGTAAAGACGATCTCCAGCATCGCCTAAACCTGGAACGATGTAGCCGACCTCGTTGAGCTTTTCGTCAAGAGCACCGAGGACGATGTTCACGTTCTTCTCGCCAACATGCTGACGCACCGCCTCGACACCCTCTGGTGCGCCCAGCAGGCAGATGCAGGTAACTTCGGTGGCCCCGCGTTCGAACACATAGTCGATTGAGTCGATCAATGTTCCACCGGTTGCCAGCATCGGGTCGATGATGTAAACCTGACGACCGGAAAGGTCTTCTGGAAGACGGTTTGCGTAAGTGACCGGTTGAAGCGTTTCTTCGTTGCGCTTGATGCCGAGGAAACCAACGGTTGCGGTTGGAAGTAGTTTCACGATGCCGTCTAGCATTCCGAGCCCAGCGCGAAGGATTGGCACGATGATCGGGCGAGGGGTTGAAAGCTTCACACCTTTGGCGGCAGTCACTGGAGTTTCTACTGTTACCTCGGTGACTCGAATGTCGCGGGTTGCCTCATAAGCAAGAAGTGTCACTAGCTCCTCAACGAGCTGGCGAAAAATCGGGCTCGGAGTATTTTTGTCACGCAAAACGGTGAGCTTGTGGGTGATCAGTGGGTGGTCGGCAACGTGAACTCGCATGGGTCAAATCTATCGCTTCGCTAGGCTGGAAACATGACAACAGCCCGATGGATTGAGCCAATGCGCGAAGCGCTTGCTTTGGCACATCTCGCGGCCTCGGAATCAAACGATGTTCCGGTCGGTGCAGTGCTTTTAAACCCCGCCGGCGAGGTAGTCACTGTGGGTAAAAATGAGCGTGAACTAAACGGTGATCCAACCGCTCACGCAGAGATTGTTGCCATGCGTGCAGCAGCTGCGCTGGATGAAAATTGGCACCTCAACGACCTAACCCTGGTGGTTACCTTGGAGCCTTGCGCAATGTGTGCTGGAGCAATTCAAGCGGCACGCATTCCAAGAGTTGTCTTCGGTGCCTGGGACGAACGAGTTGGTGCTGCCGGCTCCCGCTACGACCTGTTGCGCGATGCTCGCCTAGGTCAGCAAGTCGAAGTTATCTCTGGAGTTCTCGAGGAAGAGTGCGCGGGAGTTCTGCGTCAGTTTTTTGAAGAGCGCAGAATATCTGGCTCCAAATAAATCACCTGAGCCGCATGAACTTCCTTGCGAATGTTTGCTTCGGCCACGTCAATGATGTTCGCAACGTCTTTAGCTGAGTCAGTTGCCTTCACAGCAATCTTCGCGGCAACCATCAACTCGTCTGGCCCTAGATAAAGAGTCTTCATGTGGATGATGTCGTGAACGCCCTTGGTGGCACGAATCGCTGCGGCAATCTTGCTGTTGTCTTTTTCGGTAGCACCTTCGCCAACCAACAGGCTGGAAGTTTCAATACCTAGGACGACAGCAACCAAGACAAGCAGACCACCAATAGCCAGAGTGCCGATGGCATCCCAGATTGGGTCGTGAGTAAGAACCGTTAGACCGACTCCAGCAAATGCAAAAACTAGACCTAGCAGAGC
>JBJORE010000126.1:0-2738 GCA_046049565.1 Actinomycetota bacterium | reverse complement strand
GCGAACGAACGTAGGAGTAAAAAGATGAGCAAGAACGGAGTTGTCTCGAGTTGGTGCTCAACAATCACGTTGTAACCAGCCGAAGGTGCGGAAAGGTCTTCACCGAGGACGATCATTCGGTAAAGACCCGTCGCGAACATCACAAAGATGCTTGCGATAAATAGATAGGTTGGCACGGCGAAGGCAAAACCTGACTCACGAACTCCGCGAAGGTTGATTGCCATAAGGAACAGGATGAAACCGATCGCGATTTCGATACGGAACGGGTCTAAACCTGGGAAGGCAGAGATTATGTTATCGGTACCGGATGCAATCGACACCGCAACGGTCATCACGTAATCGATTAGCAGGGCGCAGGCCACAATCAGCGCTGCCTTTTCACCTAGGTTCTTTTGCGCGACCTCGTAGTCGCCACCGCCCGAAGGGTAGGCCTTGATTACCTTGCGATAGCTGAGGATGATGATGGTCAAAAGCATGACCACCAGACTGGCGATGATCGGTGTATAAGAAAGTGTGGAAACGGTTCCAACCGCGCCAATGGTCAGAATCATCAGGAGTTCCTGAGGACCGTAGGCAACCGAGGAAAGAGGGTCGCTGGAAAAGATTGGTAGGGCAATCGATTTCGGTAAAAGTTCGCCTTCTAATTTTTTTGTAGAAAGCTTCTTACCTAGGAATATTCTCTTTGTGCGAGGTTCTTTTGGAGTTTCGTTCACAAGGGAATACTTTACTCCTTGCGCTTACGACTTCCTAAGCGGAAGGTGGACAAGAAGCCTAGGCCCAGGAAGGCCGCTGCAGCCCAGGCTGAGAACTTGGTTCCTTCGGTGAATCCATCGCCAGCAGCGATCACAATTTCATCGGCAACTGCGGCGGGTACATTCTGTTGCACCAACTGGTCCTTGAGAAGTGGAATTGCCGAACCGGCGCTGTCAACAACGATTTGCGAGATTTGTGTTGCCTGGGCCTTCTCGATGTTGAGTTCTGCCAAGCGGTTGTCAATCGAGCTTTGAGTTCCGGTAAACAGCATTGTTCCCAAAACTGCGATTCCAAGAGCCGAACCAATCTGACGCGCGGTGCTCTGAGTACCAGAACCCTGACCAGACATCTCCATCGGCACGTCTACCATGATCACGCCGGTGAGCTGTGCGGTGGCCATACCGACACCGATTCCATAGATGAAGAGGCTTGGCGCAATTGAAACCCAGCCGATTTCAGGGTTGGCAAAGATTGCAACAGTCGCTACGGCAGCTAACTCAAGAACCACACCGATTCTCACCACGGTAGCTGCGGGAACTTTTCCGCTCAAGGCACCGGCGGCACCAGAGGCTAAGAATGCTCCACCGGCAAGGAATAGGAGAACCAGACCAGAGTCAATTGGTGAAAGGTTTAGTACGTTTTGTAACCAAAGTGGAATTGCGAAAAGTAGACCGAATTCACCCATCGAGATGATTAGTGCGGCAATCGAACCGTTTCTGAAAGACGCAATCTTGAAGAGGTTGAGATCTAGCAACACATTTTTGTGAGCCTTCTCGCGGTAGCGCTCCCAGAAGTAAAAAGCCACAAATGCGATCAACGAAATACCGAGAGAGACCGGAATGATTGATATGCCCTCGGTGCTCCACTTGAAGTCACCTAGCTGGAACTGGGTAGCAGTCTGCTCCCACCAACCGTAGATGCGACCCTCGATTAGACCGAACACCAAAGTTAAGAACATTACGGCCGAGATGATGGCACCGACAAAGTCGATTCCACCGGCTCGTTGAGCCTGCTTAGATTCGGCAACCCAGTAGATCAAACCTGCCATCACGATTAGGCCGAGTGGAAGGTTGATGTTGAAGGCTAGTCGCCAGCCGTCTTCGCCGAATGAAGTTGCTAGCCAACCACCTAGGACCGGACCTAGGGCAACCATGCCACCGATTGTGGCACCCCAAACCGCAAAAGCAATTCCACGTTCTTTGCCCTGGAAGTTAGCGTTCACGAGCGAGAGGGTGGTTGGTAGCACCATTGAGCCACCGATGCCCTGAACCACGCGAGCTGCAATCATTCCTGCCGCATCGGTTGAATAGCCTGCCCAAACCGAACTTGCTACGAAGATTGCGATACCCATCACCAGCACGAATTTCCGACCAATACGGTCGCCAAGCGAACCCCAAACCAAGAGTAATGATGCAAAGACGAGTACGTAGCTTTCCTGAACCCACTGAACTTCGGTTGAGGTTAGGTCTAGTGCCCTAATCACGTTCGGGAAAATCGTGTTGACGATGGTGCCGTCGATGATTACAAGTGAGATCGCCATCGAGATGAATACGAGGCCAATCCAACGGTTACGGGTCTTAGTCATTACTTACCTATCGGTTTGCTGTGAAATCTATTGCGAGTCTACTCCCGAGGAGTAATCTGAAATCAGAACTTCATTGGAAGGAGGCGCAAATGACTAAGCTCCAAGATGGCTGCAACTGCGGCGGTTGCAACTGCGGCAAATAGCCCTAAACACCACTGGCGAGGAGAGCGCTGCACGAAAGTGCCAGCAGCACTCCCGCCAGTTGTACTTTCGCAATCTTTTCTTTTAGGAAAATGCGAGCCAAGATAATCGTTCCCAGCGGGTAGAGCGCGGTTAATACCGCAACTATTGTTAGCTCCCCAGCTCGCATCGCATTTAGAAACAGTATGTTTGCGGTCGAATCCATAACCCCGGCCAGGATTGTGGCCTGCCAAGATTTCTTGTCGTGACCAGTGAATTC
>JBJORE010000125.1:0-2745 GCA_046049565.1 Actinomycetota bacterium | reverse complement strand
GCGGCTAGCGGGTTCTCAAGAGTTTCCGGCTTCTCAACGTCGGTGTAGCGGGTGTCGCTAGGTGCAAGCCACTCTTTTTCACTTCCCCAGTAGATGTCTTTTTCAGGGTGCCAAACGTCTTCACGTCCGAATGCGAAACCGAAGGTCTTTAGACCCATCGACTCGTAGGCTACGTTTCCAGCCAAAATCATTAGGTCGGCCCAGCTGAGCTTGTTGCCGTACTTCTTTTTGATCGGCCAAAGCAAACGGCGAGCCTTGTCTAGGTTGCCATTGTCTGGCCAGGAGTTCAAAGGTGCGAAACGCTGGGTTCCGTTTCCAGCACCACCGCGACCATCGGCGGTTCGGTAGGTACCAGCCGAGTGCCATGCCAAACGAATCATCAAGCCACCGTAGTGACCCCAGTCGGCTGGCCACCAAACCTGGCTTTCGGTCATCAACTTGGTGAGGTCCGCCTTCAAGGCATCGTAGTCAAGGGAAGCAACTGCCTTGCGGTAAGAGAAGTCTTTACCAAGCGGGTTGGTCTTGGTGTCGTACTGGTGCAAAATGTCGAGGTTTAGAGCCTTTGGCCACCAAGCCTTTTCACCTGAAGAAATCTGGGTGTTTGATCCGTGCGGTACTGGGCATTTTTCGGTCATGATTTACTCTTTCTGCGGCTGTTACTGCTGGGATTGTAAAGCTTTGAGGAAGAGAAAAAATTCCCTGGTTAGACCTTTCGGCGGGCAAATCCGTGCAGGGCAAACCCTGCAAGCACTAACCCAATTGCACTGAAAATCTGGATATCTAGAAGCCCCTTGTTAGTGCCGGTGTTAGCAAGACCTAACTGAAGCTCAGGATCGGGAGTTGGTGTTGAGGTCGACCCTCGAACTATTACCGGGAATGAGGCGTTGTAATTTCGGTAATACTCAGAATTTGAAGCCAAAATCCCAGCCAGGGTAGTTGTTTGCCCTACCAGCGCAGTGGCGTCGCTGGCAATTGCGACAGTCGTGGCGCGAATCTGGTACCAACTTGCGGCATCCCAAGTGAAGATAGCTGGAGTGAGAGTCATTCCTGCTGGCACCGAACTGGACAGGTCTAGAGTCACCGAACAATCCGATAGATCTGAGCAAACTATGGGCTCAGACAAGGTGATCACCATTGTGCCGCTCGATCCCAATGTCAGATTTGAATCGTTAAAAGCGAAGTTGACCTTGCCCCCAGTTGCAGACGCTTGCTGTGGTACCCAGAGGAATAGAAGCCCAAGCAAGATTGCTGTTGTGCCTGAGATTTTTAGGAAAGTATTGACCATACCCTAATCATCGCACTGAAACATGCATACTTATGAGCCTCAAGGGCATAATTGAAGAATGAGTGAAAACAATGACGTTTACGCCAAACCTTTGAACATGACGCCTGAAAATGAGCGACTATTCGCTATTTTGACCCACGTGGCCGGCATCCCTTTCGAGTTTTTCGGTCCACTAGTTGGCTACCTGATCTTCAACGGTAAGGGTCCGTTCATTTCCCACCACGTCAAGGAATCTTTGAACTTTGGAATCAACATGGTTCTCTGGTTTGTGATTCTTGCAATTTCAATTGTGGGCTGGCTGGTGATCTGGGCAGTCCCTGTGGTTTGGGTAATCTTCAGAATCGTAGCGGCGGTTCAAGCTAGCCAAGGCGTTTTCTACAAGTACCCGCTAACCATCCGTTTCATCAAATAATCAACTAAAAAGAAAAAGAGAAATGCAACGACGCATTGAACACGATCTGCTCGGCGAACTTGAAGTTCCAGCAGACGCCTACTGGGGTATTCACACCCTTCGAGCAATAACCAACTTCCCTATCTCCTTGGTGCCTATCGGTCACTACCCTTCCCAGGTGGTTGCCCTCGGCCAAGTGAAGCAGGCGGCAGCCAGAGCCAACTTTGAGCTCGGCGAACTAGACGAAGACATCTTCCGAGCCATCGACGCAGCCTGCAACGATGTAATCGCTGGAACCCTGAACGACCAGTTCGTGGTGGATGCGATTCAGGGCGGCGCCGGAACGTCAACCAACATGAACGCCAACGAGGTTATTGCCAACCGTGCGCTTGAGAAGCTTGGCTTTGAGAAGGGCGAATACGACCACCTTCACCCGCTGAACCACGTGAACGCCTCGCAGTCGACCAACGACGTCTACCCAACCGCGATCAAGGTTGCTCTTGTTATCGACTTCAAAGAGTTGATGGGCGAGATGCAATATCTTTGCGAAGCTTTCGAGCGCAAAGCTCACGAATTCCGCGATGTTATCAAGATGGGTCGCACCCAACTTCAAGACGCCGTGCCAATGACCCTAGGTCAGGAGTTTGGTACCTACGGAATCATGATTCGCGAAGACATCGAGCGCATCAAGAACATCCTTCCGCTGATCAGTGAAATCAACCTCGGTGGCACTGCTATCGGTACCGGAATTAACACTCCAGACGGTTACCCAGAAGTCGTGGCCAAGCACCTGTCTGAAGTTACTGGGCACCCATTCACCGTGGCTGCCAACCTTATCGAGGCAACTCAGGACACCGGTGTTTTCATCACCGCGTCCGGACTTCTAAAGCGCATCGCATCGAAGCAGTCGAAGATTGCAAACGACCTTCGCCTTTTGTCTTCTGGCCCTCGCGCCGGTTTCGGTGAAATCAACCTTCCAGCCCGTCAGGCCGGTTCATCCATCATGCCTGGCAAGGTCAACCCGGTTATCCCAGAGGTTATCAACCAGATCGCCTTCACAGTAATCGGA
>JBJORE010000124.1:0-2761 GCA_046049565.1 Actinomycetota bacterium | reverse complement strand
GTCTTGGGACAGGCCTTTCCTGGGGAATCGGTAACCCATTACGCCAGTGACCTGATGACCTGCTTCTTCTGGTCGTCTCTAGCAATGATGGCTCGGGACTTCGTTTGGCGAGCACCTGAGCTCGAGCTCATGGCCGACTACTTAGATTTCCCGCTCAAAGCGGCATTCGGCATCGACGCCCTACTGCTTGCAGCCTGATAAAATTGGGTAGTTTCGGGCATCTGGCTTGGTGGCTAAGATTGTTCGTAACCTAATAATTTCGAGGAAATGGGCAAGCAATGGCGCTGAACGAGGCTGAACTTTTAGCCAAGGTACCAACCGGACTTTACATCAACGGACAGTGGGTCCAGGGTTCCGCAATGGACCAGATTGCGGTTGAAGACCCTTCAACCGGCAAGACCCTACTCACCATCGCAAACGCAACCGCGGAAGACGGCTTGGCTGCGCTAACTGCAGCCGATAACGTGCAGGCTTCTTGGGCTAAGACCAGCCCGCGTGAGCGCGCCGAAATCCTTCGCCGCACCTTCGAGATCGTGCGCGACCGCGCCGAAGAGTTTGCCATGCTTATTTCCCTCGAAATGGGTAAGCCTTTGGCTGAAGCCCGCGGTGAAGTTACCTACGGTAACGAGTTTGTGCGCTGGTTCAGCGAGGAAGCAGCCCGAATTGGCGGCCGCTTCGGCTCAAACCCTGAAGGCACCGGAAAGATGCTGATCACCAAGCGTCCGGTTGGCCCAGCTTTTGCAATCACCCCTTGGAACTTCCCGTTGGCTATGGCTACCCGCAAGATTGCTCCGGCGATTGCCGCTGGTTGCACCATGGTTGTGAAGCCCGCTGAACTAACCCCGCTGACCACCTTGTTTTTCGTGAAGGCTTTGGAGGAAGCTGGTCTTCCGGCCGGCGTGATCAACGTGATTACCACCAGCAGTTCTGCTGCCACCTCTGGGCCAATCATCGCCGACTCCCGTCTACGCAAGATTACTTTCACCGGTTCAACCCGAGTTGGCGTGAAGCTTTTGGAGCAGGCCGCTCAAAACGTTCTGCGTACTTCGATGGAACTTGGTGGAAACGCTCCGTTCCTAGTGTTCGAAGATGCCGACCTAGATGCGGCTGTTACCGGTGCCATGCAGGCGAAGATGCGCAACATTGGCCAGGCTTGCACCGCGGCTAACCGATTCATCGTGCACGAGTCGGTGGCCGACGAATTCGCCAACAAGTTTGCAGCGAAGATGAGCGAACTAAACCTAGGACGCGGTGTGGCCGATGGCACAACCTGTGGTCCGGTAATCAACCAGGCAGCTCAAGACAACATGCAGCGCCTGGTTGACCTAACCGTGAAGGAAGGCGGCGATGTCGTCACCGGCGGTTCGAGCGTTGGCGCTGAGGGTTACTTCTTCAAGCCGACCGTGCTTGCCAACGTTCCAGAAGATGCCTCGATTTTGAAGGAAGAGATCTTCGGTCCAGTCGCTCCGATTGTTCGTTTCAAGACCGAGGAAGACGCGGTTCGCATTGCGAATAACACCGAGTACGGTTTGGTTTCATACGCCTTCACTAAGGACTTAGCTCGCGGCATGCGACTAGTCGACAGCCTTGAGAGTGGCATGTCTGGAATCAACACCGGCCTGGTGTCGAACGCCGCAGCTCCGTTTGGTGGCGTGAAGCAGAGCGGTATGGGTCGCGAGGGTGGCGCCGAGGGTATCGAAGAATACCTAGAGACTCGCTACGTTCTCATTCCAAACCTCTAGGTCGTCATGTTCAAATTCCAAGGTGACCGCAACAGTCTGCTGAAGGATTTGGCGGTTCGAGTCTCCCAGGTTTGGTCTGGCTTCGATTCGGCACGCGAAAGCGAACCTGAAATCAGTGCCAAGACCATCGCTGTTCTTTCCGAAGACTTGCCTCGTACTGGTCGAGGTGAAAGCGCAACTCTTTCGCAGGCCGTGGACATTCTCGATCAGTCCACCGCGCAATCGCGTCCTCGTTTCTTTGCCTACATCGGTTCCAGCGGACTTGAGATGGGTGCGGTTGCCGACTTCTTGGCTTCGAGTTACGACATCAACCTAGCGGTTGACTCGAAGGCGGCAACGATGCTCGAGCGCCAGGCCGCGCGCTGGATTGGCCAGTTCATTGGCTACGACGACAACGCCAAGGGTCTATTTACCAGCGGTGGAACCATCAGCAACATCACCGCTCTGGCTGCAGCTCGAACCAAGCGCTTCCCGAATGCTCGCAAGGAGGGCGTTCGCGACCGTGTAGCAATTTACTGTTCTCAGGAAGCTCACTACTCGAACATCCGTGCCGTTGAGTTGCTTGGGTTTGGAAGCGAAGCGATTCGCTCAATCGCTATCGATGAAAATCGCCGTATGAAGATGGACGAATTCGAGGCGCAGATCAGGCGAGACATCGAAGACGGCGTGGTTCCATTGGCTGTGATTGCTTCCTCCGGAACCACCCTTACCGGAGCCGTTGACCCACTCGATGCCATTGCCGACATTTGTGAAAATTATGGAATTTGGATGCATATCGACGGCGCCTACGGCGCACCTGCCGCCGGAACGGCGAAGGCTAAGGACCTGTTTAGGGGGTTAGACCGAGCCGACTCGGTAACCATCGATGCCCACAAGTGGCTGTTTGTGCCAAAGGCCTGCAGCATCGTGTTGATGAAAAATTACGAACCGCTGGTTCGAACGTTCAGCCACAATGAGGCTTACATGCCGCATGACTCGGATGAGCCAAATGCGGTTGACATTACCCTTGAGTATTCACG
>JBJORE010000123.1:0-2768 GCA_046049565.1 Actinomycetota bacterium | reverse complement strand
GTTCCAGAGTTGCGGCTGAGGGCCAGGTGAACGCCGACAACTTCGTGTCCTGCGTCGACTGCTCTAGCGGCTGCTACGGCGCTGTCCACGCCGCCACTCATCGCAGCTAAAACCTTCATAGGTAAATTTTACCTGTGACTAGGCGGTTAGACCGGCCTTGAGTGCTGCGGCGTGAACTTCTGGAAGCACCTTGAGAAAGCCGTCTACATCTTCCCTAGTGGTGTCGCGGCCAATCGAGATTCGTAGTGTTCCGGTCGCTTCCTCTTGGCTTCGACCCATTGCCAGCAGAACGTGAGAAGCACGGGCAACACCGGCGGTACATGCAGAACCGGTGGAGACTGCAATGTTGTGTTGATCGAAGAGGTAGAGCATGGAATCGCCCGAGCAACCTGGGAAAGTGAAGTGAGCGAGGTCTGGCACTCCTGGAGCTGAGCCTCGGGAGAATCTAGCGCTCGGTATGGCTCGGGTGACGCCGGTGGTTAGGTGGTTGAGTAGTTCGTGCCTGGCCCAGCCGTCGGTGGAGAGTTTGGTTTGGCTCATGCGAGCTGCGGAGGCAAAGGCTCTGGCGCCTGGTGCGTTCATGGTGCCGCCGCGGATGTCGCGTTCTTGGCCACCTCCTTGTTGCAGGCTTGCCATCTTGGCTGATCTGGAGACGATTAGGGCGCCCACGCCAACCGGTCCGCCAACCTTGTGAGCGCTGAGGCTCATGGCGGTTAGCCCTGGAAAGAAGTTGACGTCGGTGTGACCGAAGGCGGCGACGGCGTCGGTGTGAACCGGGATGTTGTGGGGTTTTGTTAGTTCCACGACTTTGCGCAGATCGGTGAGCACGCCGGTTTCGTTGTTGGACCACATAAGGCTGATTAGAGCTATTTTGTCTGAGTTGGTCTGGATGAATTGTTCAAGTTCGTCGAGGTCTACTACCCCACGTTCGTCGACTTTCAACCAGTGAACCTTGGCGGCTTGGTATTTCTCAAGCCATTCGATTGGGTCGATTACCGCGTGGTGTTCGGTGTAGGCGGAGACGATGATGTTGCGATCTGGGTTTTCGTTGGTGGCAGCCCAGTAGAGCCCTTTGATGGCAAGGTTGTCTGACTCGGTGCCACCGGAAGTGAAAATGACTTCCTGGCGGTCGCAGTTGACTACGCGGGCTAAGTCTTCTCGCGCACCCTCTAGCATGCCCCTCGCGGTTTGACCTGCGGTGTGAATGCTCGACGGGTTGCCAAGCTTCTGGAGGTCTTCGACCAAGCGCTCAGCGACCACCGGGTAAATGGCCGTGGTGGCGGCATGGTCGAGGTAAATGGTCATAAAAAAACACTATCGCTACTAGGCTTTTCCTCATGTCCGAAACCGTTACTTTGCAGTCGACCACGCTCGGCGTGAGTCTGCATGACGGCGGTGGCACTTTCCGCCTCTACTCTGCGAACGCCACGGCAGTGCGCTTCGTCCTTGTTGACCCCTTGGAACCTAAGAATGAACTTCAGGTTTTGGACTGTTCTCGAGTGGATGGGGATATCTGGGAAGTTACCAGTTCGCTCATTGTGGTTGGTGTTCACTACACGGTTCAGGTTGAGGGTCCGGAGTCGGCGCAGTCTGGGTTCAACTCAGAGGTTGACCTGATTGACCCTTATGCCCGAGGTGTGGTTCGCGAAGGACCACGAGATTTTCACAATGTGGTGATCGATCGAAGCTTCGACTGGCAGGGAGTTACTAAACCAAACGTGCCGATGGGTTCTGCCGTGATCTATGAGGCACATGCCAGGGGTCTAACTCGCGGAAACCTTTCATTGCCCGATGAACTTCGCGGAACTTATGCTGCTCTTGCGCATGAATCGACTATTGAGCACCTCAAGAATATTGGCGTTACGTCGGTAGAACTATTGCCAGTACAGATGTTCATTTCTGAGCCGCGCTTAATGAACATGGGGTTGATCAATTACTGGGGTTACAACACCATCAACTTCTTCACCCCTCATCACCGGTATGCCACTTCGGCGGCAATCGCAGCGGGGCCGGAAGCAATCGTCCGCGAATTCAAAACCATGGTTCGAGAGCTGCACCGAAATGGCATTGAAGTTATCTTGGACGTTGTTTACAACCACACCGCAGAGGGCGGTAACCGCGGCCTAACTCACTCATTCCGCGGAATCGACAATGCTTCCTACTATCGAGTAGATGAGCATGGCAATTACCACGACACCACAGGTTGTGGAAACTCGCTGAACTTTTCAAATCCTCGGGTGGTTGAGTTGGTCTTGGATTCTCTGCGCTACTGGACCGAAGAAATGCAGATCGATGGATTCCGTTTCGACCTTGCCACCACCTTGGCTCGTAACGAACACAACCAATACGACCCAAACCACCCGATTCTGCGCGGCATGATTGAAGACCCAATCATTTCAACCGCGAAGCTAATTGCCGAGCCCTGGGATGTAGGTCTCGGCGGCTGGCAGACCGGCAACTTCCCTGACGAATTCAGCGAATGGAACGACCGCTACCGCGACAGCGTTCGGCGCTTTTGGTTGACTGACATCGCAAACTTCAGAAATGCTGGAAGCTACGGCAACGGTGTTGCTGATTTGGCAACTCGATTGGCTGGCTCGAAAGACATCGTCCACGGCTCAAAGGGAACTGTTGGCACCGTGAATTTTGTGACCGCCCACGACGGCTTCACATTGCACGATCTGGTTAGCTACAACGTCAAGCACAACAACATGAACGGCGAATCGAACCGTGACGGCACTAGCAACAACTACTCGTACAACTTTGGC
>JBJORE010000122.1:0-2786 GCA_046049565.1 Actinomycetota bacterium | reverse complement strand
GTTTGGATCATCTCCGACGAGATTTACCAGAACTTGGTTTACGACGGAATCAAGGCTTACTCGGTTACCGAGGTTGTGCCAGAACTGATTGACACCACCATTTTGGTGAACGGTGTTGCCAAGAGTTTCGCAATGACCGGTTGGCGTTTGGGTTGGATGGTTGGCCCGGCCGATGCCATCAAGGCTGCTGCGAACCTGCAGAGCCACCTCACCTCGAACGTTTCGAACATCTCGCAGCGCGCTGCCATTGCTGCGTTGACCGGACCTCAGGAAGAAGTGAAGGCCATGTTGGCCGCATTCGACCGTCGTCGCAAGTTGGCAGTTTCTGAACTGAACAAAATTCCAGGCTGGGTTGCTCCGATGCCTGAAGGTGCTTTCTATGTTTACTCCGACGTTCGTGGCCTGCTCGGCCGCGAATGGGGTGGCAAGATGATCAACACCTCGCTGGAACTTTGCGACTACATCCTGGATGCTGCCGAGGTGGCACTTGTTCCGGGTGAAGCGTTTGGTCCTTCAGGATACGTTCGCATGAGCTACGCACTCGGCGACGAAGCGATTCTCGAGGGAATCCAGCGTCTACAGAAGCTATTTAGCTAACGGTTAGCAGCGATTTCACGCTGGCGTTGACAACGTCATTCCAGTCCTGTGAATCGATGTGCTCGTCTTTGCTTGCGACATCGTCGATGACGCGTCCGATTGTGTAAGCCTGCATAAATACCGCGATGGTTTTCGCATCGAAGGTTTTGCTAACCCAACCCTTTTCCTGAGCTTCACGAACGATGTCGGCCATGGCTGCGGTGAGTCGGTCTTGCTCTTTCTCAAGTTGCTCAAGAAGGTTTGGGGAATTCACGCTTAGGCCGATCACTCGAGCGCGTTCTAGGCGGAACTTTGAGCGGTCGCGACCTTGTGTAACCGTGGTTACCTCGATGATTTTTTCAACGAAGGCTTCTGCAGTCTTGGTGTCATTGACCGCTGCTGCTACTAGCTGAATAGAAAGATCTACGCTGGCAGCAAATCGAGAGATAAGGGCGGCTTCAACCAACTCTTCAAAGTTTTCGAAGTGGTGATAAAGCGAACCCTTAGAAATGTTTGATTCGCGAAGAACGTCGTCGACCTGAATGTTGCTGAGAGCGTGTTCATCCATAAGAGTCACCATCGTTGCGATTAGTTTCTCTTTGGTTGGGTGAATGCTGCGAGCCATTTTAGAATCCGATCAGGTTGGGTTCTGGAACTAAGTTAACACCGAAACGGTTAGAAACGTTCACTTGAATGTAGCGAGCAAGTTGAACAACATCGTCGGCGGTGGCGTTGCCGCGGTTGGTGATGGCCAGGCTGTGCTTGGTTGAAGTGCCGGCGCCAGAGCCGCTCAACTGGAAGTTTTTGCCAATGCCGGCGTGGTCGATCAGCCAGGCGGCACTGAGTTTCTGAAAGTCTTCATCTTCAACATCCCAGCGCGGACACTCCTCCGGCATTTGGGCTGCGAATGCTCTGGGCACGATTGGATTTGTGAAGAACGAACCACAAGACCAGGTGTCGTGATCTGGATCGTTGAGCACCATGCCTTTTTGGTGGCGAAGGCTCAAAACCCGTTTTCTCACCTCGAGCGGGGTTTCGGTTTCTGCGCCCAGGGCTTCGACCAACCTTGGGGTTTTGTGGGTGTGAGCGCTAGCGGTGAGCTTGAATTCAACCCAAAGGATTGCACCTAGTTTGCCCTGCTTAAAGATGCTGTCACGGTAGCCGAAATCCATGTCTTTGTTTTCAATGATTTCGGAATTCTCGGTTTCGTAGTTGAGGAACTCAACTTTGGTGATGACGTCGGCAACTTCTTGACCGTAGGCTCCGATGTTTTGAACCGGCGCTGCACCAACGGTTCCAGGGATTCCACTCAGCGCTTCGATGCCGCTTAATCCGGCGGCAACGGTGTGCGCCACGAATTCGTCCCAGTTTTCACCGGCTTGAACACGCACGAGTGCGCCGCTCGGGATTTCATCGAGCTGAATACCCTTGGTTTCAACCTTGATGACGTTCAGAAGTGGAAGTTCATCGGCTGCCACAACGTTACTTCCGCCGCCGAGCAACAGCCAATCTTCGCCCGTGCTCCAAACATCGATGCAGGCCTCGATTAGTTCTTCACGAGTTTGAGGTCGAGCCAAACTTGCCGGCGATCCGCCGACTCGCATGGTTGTGAACTCGCGAAGTGCCTGCATTGGCTAGAGGCGAACTACCGCTTGGGCTTTTCCGAGCACCGAGGTTTCGTTGAAGACAACGCTGAGGTCAATGCGCACCTGGTTAGTTTCGGTGTCGATGTTTCCAACCTTGCCGGTGACGACTACGACCGCTCCAGCTTTTGCATCAACGAAAACTGGCTTGGTGAAACGAACACCATAGTCAACGATCTTGCCGGCATCGCCGATCCAATCGGCTACTACCTGAACGGCAACGCCCATGGTGAGCATTCCGTGAGCAAGCACTCCATCGAGGCCAACGCTTTGGGCGAAATCGTCGCGGTAATGAATTGGGTTGAAATCACCAGAAGCACCCGCGTAGCGAACTAGCGAGTCGCGGGTTAGCAAAAGCTCTTTGCTACCAATTTCTTGACCAACTTCTAGGCCGGCAATGTTGATGTGAGTCATTCTCCACCTCGAACCACGAGAGTAGAAATTGCGGTGGAAACAAGCTTGTCTTCGATGTCGAAAATCTCGGTTTCGAAAGTAACCATCGAGTGGCCGCCAAGCGACTTCACGCTGGCAACCTTGAGCACGCTCGTTAGTTCATCGCCGGCCACA
>JBJORE010000121.1:0-2800 GCA_046049565.1 Actinomycetota bacterium | reverse complement strand
ATAGTTGAGGTCCCAAGCCTTAGCCTTTGCCTCTAGCGGGTCAAGCTCGTCACGTTCCATCTCTTCGCGGTCGGTGTGACGGAACTCGGCGTTGTCGTCCAGGGTGACTTTGCCGTCAAGGGCCAAGATCTGGCCGTCTTCTGTTTCAACAAGTGGGTTGACCTCAACGAGAGTTGCGTCTTCCTTTACGAACACATCGTAAAGCTTCACCAAAACTGGAGCTACCTTGGCAGCGGTAGCTTCGTCGAAGCCACCAGCCTTGGCAATTGCCAAAGCCTTGTTTAGGTCGATGCCGGTAACGGCGTCAACTGCAATCTTTGCCAAAGCTTCTGGACGCTCTTCGGCTAGCTGCTCGATTTCCATTCCACCCTCAACGCTGCAAAGCGATAGGAAGGTGCGGTTAGAACGGTCTAGCAGCACCGAGAAATAAAACTCCCGAGCGATCTTCGCACCCTGGGCAATCATGACGCGCTTTACAACGTGTCCCTTAATGTCTAGACCGAGAATGGCTTCAGCGTGAGTGCGAGCCTCCTCCGGAGACTTCGCTACCTTGACTCCGCCAGCCTTGCCGCGACCGCCGACTTTTACCTGCGCCTTAACAACTACAACTCCGCCAATCTTGGCAGCTGCCGCTTCGGCATCTTCAGGGGTGTCGGCAATTAGGCCCTGTAGAACAGGAACGCCGTGAGCTTCGAACATGTCGCGAGCCTGGTATTCAAAGAGATCCAATGTGATTCCATTTCAATGTGATTTGGGTTCAAAAAAGCCTAAAACTAGGCTTTCAACCCCTTAAGTTTATAGCCCATCAACGGAGAAAACTGCGGTTATCGACTAAACGCCGCCTCCCCCTCCGCCGCCGCCCCCGCCGCCGGATGATCCGCCCCCGCCACTTCCGCTATCGGAACTAACAGCAAGGCTCTGAGAAATGGCAGCACTAAGCCCGGACGAGTTGAAACTAGCCAATGTCACTAGGGGGATTAATGGGGTTTGGTTAGTCTCACTAGAGAATGTTGTGAGCACCTTGCTCCATTCTTCTTCGAGGCCCAGAAGCACTGCCCACGGCAATATCTCTTCGTAAAGGTGAAGAATTTCCTGCTGCCCGAGAGAACTCGATTTTCTGAGTGCTCCCTTAGGAGATTGAAGGAACGCGAGTCGATCGCTCTCAGCTAAACGAATGTACTCTTTCAGTCCGTCGAGGTGCACTCGGAGATCCATGCCGGCTTGGGTTGGTCGTCGTTTTGACAGAAGAATCGCAAAGTGAAAGATAGTTGCCGCGAGAGCTAACACAACTGCCAACGCTGTGAATCCTGCGTCGACAATTTCATCCAAGGAAGCAGCTACCCAAATCAGACCGACTGCGAATGCAAAAATACCGAGCCAGCCAACCAGTGCAGTCTTCACTGCGAAATGGGCATAGTAACCCTGGGTCAGAGCCTGCTTAGCGAAATGAATTGAGAACTCTTCGAAGATCTTCGAAATTCGAAGCGACTCTTGCTCATCGACAATGCGTCCAAGTGTCACTGATTTGCGGCCTTCGGGTATGAGTTGATCCAGCAAACTTTTTAGTTCTTCGTTCGCAGGTTCACTTCCCGTTCGCTCAAGAATCCAGCCCTCATCGTCGTGAGCGGCGATGTTTAGTGATCCCGAAACCACCGCCTGAATAAGAAGTGCAGCGGGCCAACGATTTCCACCGATGACGCTACCGATAACTCCTATAGTTGGTGCATTAGGGCCAGCATATTGGACCGTGACGAACTTTCTCATGCGACGACCGCCGAGCACCACAATGCGATACCAAACAGCCCACACCAACATCACCAGAAACGCGATTAAGAATGTCCAGAACGCTAGTAATTCGATGGAGCCGGATACCTGGGAAACATCGCCAGTGTTAATGAACCCCTTCTTGAAAGGGAGGTTGATAGTTAGAGTCTCCCCTGGGGAAAGTTCAGTGGCCGAAAAATTGACTCGGGTGTTCTCGATTTGCTGAATCAAATTCATAGATTCACAAGATTGACCTTCGCCCTGTGGCCCAGCGTAACAGGCGGTGTCTTTGATCAGCAGAATGTTCGCAAGTTCGGGCGTGATGCTAACTGTTGCAGAAACACTGCCAAAGGGTTGTGCCCAACCCGTACCGTTTACGTCCCAATAGAATTCGGCTGTTTCACCGAAATCTCCTACAACCCATTTCTGTGTGTATGAAATTACGTAGGTCTGACGACCGTGAACGTATCGCTCGTCGTTGAATTTCGAAACCACTTCGGAAAATCCATCAACCCATTCCACCGTGTAGTCGCGTGGCTTTCCATTTTCATCGACCACCGAGTTAACTTCAGTGCCCAGAGAGTGCGCCTTATAGTCGTCTGGAATCAGACGACGGATGCCGCGGTTCTGATCCGAATTTGGAAAGACTGCCACCAGGGTTTCGGTGACCTTTAGTTGAGGAATGTTGTGTTCACCAAGTGATAGTTCGTATTCGGCATGCATCGATTCGAATTCGAAATCGTCAACGTCGGCATTAGCGGCTAGCGGAGATATGTAGAATGAGACCACCGCTAAACATAAGGATGCGGCAACTCGAAGCAATCTGCGTTTGCTCATGTCTAAAACCTAACCCCCAATCGCTCGTTAGAGCTTTTTGATTGGTGCGACTTTCACCAACAGGCGTTTCACTCCGCGAGAACCGAAATTAATTTCAGCTGTCTGACGAGGTGCTACACCTCCGATTGAAATGACCTTCCCGCGGCCGAAATCGTCGTGTTCGATGCTGTCTCCAACTTCGAGAACGAGACCCTCATTG
>JBJORE010000120.1:0-2815 GCA_046049565.1 Actinomycetota bacterium | reverse complement strand
CGTGGTAATCCTGCTTCACCGCGACGACATGAACGACCCTGGCCACGAACGCGCTGGCGAAGGCGACATCATCGTTGCCAAGCAACGAAGCGGACCAACAGGAACAGTCGCTGCCTATTTCCAGGGTCAGTACTCTCGCTTCGTAAACAAGGCCGACTAATGAATTGGCTGCAGGCTACTCGCGCAGCCGCGCACGCTACTCTCGCCGCCGTAATCACCTTCAGCCAGGTGCACAGCGGAGAATTCGGGCTCTACACCCTGATCCTTTTCGGCGCACTTTATGTTTCCGCAAGCCTTGGCACTCATTTCCTGGATAAGCGAAACAAAATGACATCGCCACCGATGCGCTGGCCACTAATCGCTCCGGTGCTTGTTGCAACAGCTGCTACATTCGCCATCTTTGCCGGTTGGAACCAACTCAATTCGTTTCGATGGCTAACCGCCATTTTGGCTGCCGGATTTCTGGTCTCTGAGGTTTGGTTGGCAAGAAAAGTTGGTCGAAAAACTCCTGCAGGTAGAGATGCTACTTTCACAGCCTTTATGAGTTTTGCCCTGCTTGGCTTGTTTGCCGGCTTCAACATGGGGGAAGTTCCACTGGTCGGATTCCTCGGCGCATTCCACGCTATTCTTGCCGTGCATCTGGGCATCGCGGCGGCCACGCCTGCTCCAAAGAAGTAGGCTAGTGGCATGACCCAAAAACCAAAAAAGTCCGTTGGCGTTCGCGTTTACCTATTGTTTTCAGCTCTCGCAGCTATCTTCGTTGGTGTTCTAGTTCAGTTCGGCATCGACGACTGGAAGCAGACCGCTATCTGGGCTGGGTTAACCTTTATCGTTGTGCTCGTTGCTATTGCAACAATGGCTCTAAGCGTTAAAGACGATGACTTCGACGGCAGCACGCCGCGACTATATAACACACCCCCAAAGAAATAGTTACTTTCGGAAGCGCTCGGTTAGTTCAGCAGCTAGACCCGTGTAGGTACCAGGGCGAAGTGCGATAAGGCGCTGCTTCGCATCCTTTGAGATATCTAATCCGTTGATAAAGGCGATCAGGTCTTCGTGACCAATTCGCTTCCCTCGGGTTAGGTCTTTGAGAAGCGCGTAAGGATCGGAGATCTTCGAACGACCGGCAGCGACTTCAGCACGAATTACTGTTTGAATCGCTTCGCCCAAAACTTCCCAGTTGTCGTTTAGGTCGGCTTCTAGAACACCAACATTTAGATCGATTTCGCTAAGGCCGCGGGTCACGTTGTCGAGCGCAAGCATGCTGTGACCAAGACCTAAGCCAATGTTGCGCTGGGTTGATGAGTCGGTGAGGTCACGCTGCAAACGGCTGGTAACCAAAGTTGAGCCGATCGAGTCGAGGATTGCGTTTGAAAGCTCAAGGTTTGACTCTGCATTTTCGAAGCGGATCGGGTTGATCTTGTGAGGCATGGTGGAAGAGCCGGTTGCGCCAGCCTGAGGGATCTGCTTGAAGTAACCAACCGAGATGTAGCTCCAGATGTCGGTGCAGAGGTTGTGAAGAATGCGGTTGAACAGTGCAACCGATGAGTAGAGCTCGGCCTGCCAGTCGTGGCTTTCAATCTGGGTGGTTAGCGGGTTCCAGGTGAGGCCCAGACCGGTAACGAAATCCTGCGACTGCTTAATCCAGTCGACTTCAGGGGCAGCCACAACATGTGCCGAGAAGGTTCCGGTGGCTCCAGAGAACTTGCCAAGGTATTCAGTTTTGGCAACGCGCTCAAGTTGGCGATTTAGCCGGTGCACAAAAACTGCGAGCTCTTTGCCCATGGTGGTTGGGGTTGCAGGCTGACCGTGAGTGCGAGCCAACATCGAGGCGTCCACGTATTTGTCGCTCAGTTCGCTCAGCTTTGCAACCAGCGCCTGAGCCTTAGGTAGCCAAACATTTTGAATGGCGTCGCGCACGGTTATCGCGTAACTGAGGTTGTTGATGTCTTCACTAGTGCACCCGAAGTGAGTAAGTTCTAGGAGATCATGGCGCTCAAGTTTTTCAAGGCGAGCGCGAATGAAGTATTCAACAGCTTTCACGTCATGCTTGGTAACCGCTTCGGTTTCGCCCAGTTCACGAACATCAGAATCCGAAAAGTCGGTGACGATTTTGCGAAGAGTTGCCGCCTCGGCATCCAAGATCGGACGCTCGGTTCCAAGGAGTGAACGATTGGCAAGTTGGATCAGCCACTCGATCTCAACCTTAATTCGAGCGCGGTTTAGACCAGCTTCTGAAAGGTACTCGCCAAGATCTGAAACCGCAGCGCGGTATCGCCCGTCGAGTGGGGAAAGTGGTTGTACCGAAAGATTGCTCACCCTTCTATTTTGCCTTATCCACAGAATGCTGGGGGCGTAGGTTACAGCTACTTTGTTTTGGCAGTCTGGTTGCCATGCACGAAGTTGAACCTCTCCTAATTGAACTGATTGCCCAACTTGAAACTAGTAAACCGAACCCCGTTCTCTGGAGCTCGTCTGCAGCTAGGGCTTTGGAAAGACAGTTGGACGAATTACAGAATCGACTTCGAACAATTCAAACTCAGTTGATTCATCTGCCAAGGATTGTTTTGTGAACGACCTCGTTAGCTATGGGGGAGACCGCTCGGTAACCGTGACTCGTTCCGAAATTGAGCGAATTACAGGAAATCTCGCCAACATCCAAACCAGGCTTATCGACGAACTGCAACCCCTGGCACAGTTGAACGGAATTATTCATCACCTGCAACTAGACGCATACTTGCCAGAAACTTTGATTCGCCTCGGTTTGCAACGTCATGGATGCTTTGTTGCTTCCGAGAGTTACTTCACGGGTGAC
>JBJORE010000119.1:0-2823 GCA_046049565.1 Actinomycetota bacterium | reverse complement strand
AGAGACTCGCAAAGGGTCTTTTGCCAAAGCTTGACGGCTTCCGGATCGCTGATTGGAGCGAAACCGTAATAGAGAATAATCTTCTGTAGGTCCACGATAAGAATTGTAGTCTTCAATAATGAGCATCAAACCCGGTCTGGAATTGGACAACTTCGATAAAGCCATCCGCCCACAGGACGACCTGTATTTACACACGAACGGTAAGTGGTTCCGCGAGACGGAAATCCCCGCTGATCAGTCGATTCACGGTTCGTTCCATCTTCTTCGCGACGCCTCAGAAGAAGCCGTAAAAGAGATTCTGGAGGAAGCTTCGGCTAATCCTCAGCCTGGTGTGAGCCAGCAGATTGGCGATCTTTACTCGTCATTCCTAAACGAGCAGTTGGCTGAGGAACTTGGTATTGCTCCAATTGCCGGCGACCTGCAGCGCATTCGTGATGCCAAGCACATCGACGATTTGATGAAACTGATGGGTGAGTTCTCTCGTCAGGGAATCAGCGGTTTCTTCGGTCTTTACATCGACAACGACCCAGGCAATCCAGAGCGCTATCTGCCACACCTCGCTCAGGGTGGTTTGGGTTTGCCTGATGAGGCTTACTACCGCGAAGAGAAGCACCAGGAAATCTTGGATGCCTACCAGCCATTTATTGCCCAGATGTTCCAGCACGCTGGTTTCGATGCCATGTCGGCAGACGATGCCGCTCGCAAGATTGTGGCATTCGAAACGGCTCTGGCTGCTACCCACTGGAATGTGGTTGATTCACGCGACGCGGAGAAGACTTACAACCTCTACTCGCTTTCGGCACTTCAGCAGCTAACCCCAGGCCTCGACTGGAACCAGTGGACCTACGGACTAGACATCAGTGCCGATGCGCTCGCGGAAGTTGTGCTGATGATGCCTTCGTTCTTTGAGGCACTGCCTAAGTTGTTCAACGACGAAAACCTTGAGTCGGTAAAGCTTTGGTTCCAGTGGGAACTCATTAACTCAATGGCTCCTTACCTTTCTCACAACCTCATCAACACTCGCTTCGAGTTCTATGGAACCAAGCTCACCGGTCAGCCAGAGATGCGTGCCCGTTGGAAGCGCGCGGTTGGTTTAGTTGAGGGCGCTCTTGGCGAGGCCGTTGGCAAGATTTATGTTGAGAAGCACTTCCCGCCAGCTGCCAAGGCGCAGATGGACGAACTGGTTCACTGGTTGGTCGAGGCTTACCGCGAGAGCATCAAAGGCCTGACCTGGATGACCGAGGCCACAAAGCAAAAGGCTTTGGTGAAGCTCGACAAGTTCACTCCAAAGATCGGTTATCCGAGCAAGTGGAAAGACTATTCGTCGCTGGTAATCCGTAAGGACGACCTAGTAGGTAACGTTCGTCGTGCTTCCAGCTGGGAGACCGACCGAGAGATTGCCAAGATTGGTTCGAAGATTGACCGCGAAGAGTGGTTCATGACTCCTCAAACCGTGAACGCGTACTACAACCCAGGCTTCAACGAGATCGTTTTCCCGGCAGCCATTTTGCAGCCACCGTTCTTCTCATCGGAGACCGATGCGGCCGTCAACTTCGGCGCAATCGGCGCGGTGATTGGTCACGAAATCGGTCACGGCTTCGACGACCAGGGATCTAAGTATGATGGCGACGGCGCTTTGTCGTCGTGGTGGACCGACGAAGACCGCGAGGCTTTCGAGACGTTGACCAAGGAACTTATCTTCCAGTACGACCAACTTTCTCCGGCTCAGCTTTCCGATGAGCACCGCGTTAACGGCGCTTTCACCATTGGTGAAAACATCGGTGATCTCGGTGGTTTGGCAATTGCCTACAAGGCTTACCTGATGTCGCTTGAAGGTGCTGAACCTCCAGTAATTGATGGCCTCACCGGAGCTCAGAGATTGTTCTTGTCTTGGGGCCAGGCTTGGCGAACCAAGGGTCGCGATGAAATTATGATTCAGCGTTTGGCAACCGACCCTCACGCTCCTGCCGAGTTCCGCTGCAACCAGATTGTTCGCAACATCGACGCGTTCTATGAAGCGTTCGATGTCAAGGAAACCGACAAGGCTTGGCTCGCACCAGAAGCTCGCGTGAGTATCTGGTGAAGCTCTGGCTTCGAATGATTTGGGCCTTCACCGGCTGGCGCTTCAAATCTAAATTGACGTATGCCCAAGTTGGTAAGCGAACCTTCCGAGTTTGGCCAACCGACCTAGACGCTTTCATGCACATGAATAACGGCGTCTACCTGTCGATCATGGATCTCGGCCGATTCGACCACTTACTGCGCACGGGACATTGGCCGATCTACAAGAAGCTTCGTTGGTATCCGGTGGTGGTTGCCGTGAGTATCACCTACCGAAAGTCTTTAGAACTTTGGAAACTCTTTGAAGTCGAGTCAAAGCTCATTGGCTGGGACGATCAAGCTTTCTACATTGAGCAGAGGTTCACCCGTAACGGTGAGGTTTACACCAAGGCGATTGTGAAAACACGCTGGTTGCAAAACCCGCGAGGCATCGTTACGCCGCAAGAAGTTTTGGATGCTGCCGGAGGTTGGGTTGGTGAAGTTCCGGTCCTACCGAAATGGATCCTGAAGTGGACTGCCGACACCGCTTTGCCAAAGGGCAAAGAACCAGCACCTAGTACCTGGGACTAAGCGGAAGCTCTCAGTACCGCGGCGAAGCCATCGGTTCCATCGAGTCGACCGTCACTGTAAACGAAGAAAGCCTCAACACCCTCTTGCTTGCCAATGCGGTCGAGCGCTCTGGGGCCTTCCGCAAACGCAGCCGTAGCCCAAACGTCTGCGGTCACTAAATCTTTTGCCAAGACAGAAACCTGAGCGAGTTCG
>JBJORE010000118.1:0-2832 GCA_046049565.1 Actinomycetota bacterium | reverse complement strand
CGATCTTGCGCTCGCGGTCTTCGCAGCCAAAGTGAAATCGTTCGGTTCAATTCATTTCGGCTCGAGTCTTGCTGGCGCTTCAATTGTGGGCGCAACCAAAGCTGGTGAAAACAACATCACTCTGCAGTTCGATCAGCCGATTGCTGACTGGAAGTCAGTGGTAGACATCGCAGTTCCAGCACACATCGTTGGCAAGGTCGCTGGCATCGGAGGAAACACTGCAGCCGTTCGTGCCGGTGTTATCTCAGCCTTTGAAGATAACAAAACTGAACTGATCGACCAATTGGCCACTGCCTATTCGGACGCCTTTGCGCCTCAAGCTCCTGTGGAAAACTTCGTGACCAACGGTGCCTATTCAGTCAAAGAAGTATCAACCGAAAAGGTTGTTTTGAAAGCGCAGCGTGACTACACAGGTTTGCACTCTGGAATTGCCGAAACCATCAATGTCCTGGTTTACCCAGATAACGCTTCCGCATTCAAACAGGTGAGCACGGGCAAGGTCGACCTTTTCGCTCCTCAGGTGACTCTCAACGAACCACAGGCTGACCTGGTCTCTCAGTCACAGTCGCTTAACACTAAGACCACGACGGTTATAGCACCGGGAAGTTCTCTTTCGGAGCAGTTTGTGATCAACTTCGGCCAAGGAAACCTTGCCGACTCAAGCTACAGTGATCCAAAAATTCCCCAAACCCTACGCCAGGCTTTCTTGCACATTGTGCCAAAAGCTCGGGCTATCGATTTTGCCTCAATGACCCAGACGGTCGCTAAGTCTGATTCATTCGTCTATTCGCCAACTTCTAAAAACTATTCGGCGGTGAAGGAATCGAACGGTAGCGCGAATTATGTTCTTCAGGATGTTGAAAAAGCTAGCGAACTCGTAGCTAGCCTCAAACTGTCGAAGAAACCAACCATCCGAGTTTTGTTCGACTCAGATAACCCGGCTGCAATCGCCGAATGGACGCTGTTATCGGATAACGCCTCTACGTCCGGTCTAAGGCTCACAAATGTTTCCAGTTCGGATCCTTCTGAGCGTCTGGCCAGCGGCCTTTATGAAGTTTTTCTCGGTCCACAACAGTTACTCGGCGTTGGTTCGGGTTCCGTTCAGCAACTATTGAATGGACCTTCCAAGCTTCCATTCGAACTTTATGGTGAATTAACGAAAGATGTCTTGGCAGCCAACGAGAAGAGCATCGGCTCAGCACTCCAAGCTCTTGACGCCAAGCTCTTCGAATTGGGATACGGATTGCCGATGTATCAATTGCCAAACCTTCTGGTTTATAACAAGCGAATTCAGAGACTAAACGCCGATCCTTACGGATCCAATTCCACCTGGGGTTATTGGACCTGGAACGTTTCCGCCGACAAATAAACCAACTTCGCAGGTAGACTTTAGGTTACCGACTTTTCAGCGTGCCTTTATTTGCGCGCCCAAATCTCAAGGATGATCCCTATGGCGCAGGCCAAACGCGAAGAACTTAGAAACGTAGCAATTGTTGCTCACGTAGACCACGGCAAGACCACCCTGGTCGACGCCATGCTTAGACAGACTGGCTCGTTTACATCACACGGTGATGTCAGCGAACGCGTCATGGACTCTGGCGACCTTGAAAAGGAAAAGGGAATCACCATCCTTGCCAAGAACACCGCTATCGCCTACAAGGGAGACCACTCCGGTGGAAAGGAAATCACTATCAACGTGATTGACACTCCTGGTCACGCCGACTTCGGTGGTGAGGTTGAGCGCGGCCTTTCAATGGTTGACGGCGTTGTTCTTCTTGTCGACGCATCGGAAGGCCCATTGCCTCAGACTCGTTTCGTGCTTCGTAAGGCACTTGAGTCGAAGCTTCCTGTAATTCTTCTGGTCAACAAGACCGACCGTCCGGATGCTCGCATCGACGAAGTTGTTGAAGAAACTCACGACCTTCTTCTCGGTCTAGCCTCAGACCTTCACGACACTGTTCCAGATCTAGACATCGACGGCATCCTAGAGTTGCCAATCATCTACGCATCTGGCCGTGCCGGCATTGCTTCACTGGTCAAGCCTGCCGATGGCAGCATGCCTGAGGGTGAAAACCTTGAGCCACTTTTCGGTGCCATCATGAAGCACATTCCTGCTCCTGTTTACGACGACGAAGCTCCACTTCAGGCTCACGTCACCAACTTGGACGCTAGCCCATTCCTAGGCCGTTTGGCTCTTCTCCGTATCTTCAACGGCACCCTTCGTAAGGGCCAGCAGGTTGCTTGGGTACGCCAGGATGGCACCACTCAGAACGTGAAGATTACCGAACTTCTCAAGACCAAGGCTCTTGAGCGTTTCCCAACTGATGAAGCCAACCCTGGTGACATCGTTGCCGTTGCTGGTATCGAAGAGATCACCATTGGTGAAACTCTTGCCGACCCGAACGACGTTCGCCCGCTTCCAATGATCACCGTTGACGACCCAGCCATTTCGATGACTATTGGTATCAACACTTCGCCTATGGCCGGTCGCGTCAAGGGCGCAAAGGTAACTGCACGTTTGGTGAAGGACCGCCTCGACAAGGAACTAATCGGTAACGTATCGATCAAGGTTCTTCCAACCGAACGCCCAGACGCCTGGGAAGTTCAGGGCCGTGGCGAGCTAGCTCTAGCTATCTTGGTTGAGCAGATGCGTCGCGAAGGATACGAGCTAACTGTGGGCAAGCCACAAGTAGTTACCAAGCGCGTTGACGGCAAGCTTTTTGAGCCTGTTGAAGACATCACCATCGACGTTCCTGAAGAATTCCTAGGTTCGATTACCCAGCTAATGGCCGCTCGTAAGGGTCGCATGAAGAACATGCAGAACAACGCTGC
>JBJORE010000117.1:0-2909 GCA_046049565.1 Actinomycetota bacterium | reverse complement strand
CCCGTCTGCTGATGATGTTACATCGGTTGAAGTAGTGACCGAACCAGTGCCGGAAGATGAGAAACGAACAGTAGCACCGGCCACCGGGTTACCCCAACGGTCGGTTACCTTGAACTGCTGCTGTGCACCAACTGTAGGAACCGCAATAGGTGCTGGCAGTGCCTCAATGTTCTTGGCATCAGTGGCTGAGTTCTTACAAGACATCACGTGGGTTTTGAATGCAGAACCAGTGATGATCTTGAAAGTTGTAATTCCGGTCTTGGTACACATCAGCGCAATCTTTTGCGGATAGGTGTAACTGAATACCAGCGGTGAGCTGAACGAACTCGAACTTGTCAAAGCCGAGAGTGGCCGCAAGGTGTCGAAGATGGCCGCCCTGCCGCCATTATCTGCAGTCACCGTGATGTCTGGCGAGTAAAGAGCAATCGGTAGCGAGTTCTTCATGTAGGTGATCATGAGGTTCACCACGTCGATGTCGGTTACCTGAGTGTCTAGGGTGTCCAGAGTTAGCGGCGGGTTGGTTACTGGCAAACCGTTTACCGTGGTCACGTAGTCGCCAGCACCATTGACCGGGTTACCGCCACGACTAATCGTGGTCAGCGCAGATGCGCTGGTCTTGATGTTGATGTCGGTCACAATCTGTGGCCAGAAGAAGTCAGCGGATTCATCGAGCGCGTTGGTGGTCGGCTGAATCGATAGAGCGATCAGACCACCTTCCTTCGCCTTGGTGTCGGAGTTCACAAACTTGTTGTTCTTTACCGACGCGTAGGTGTTCTTGTTACGGATAGAGAAGGAAATTAGTCCGTTGGTGTCGGTCACGCCATCGGAGTCGTAGCTGTACCACTTGCAGAGGCGGCAACCCTGGTCAACGATTAGGGCCACATCACGGTCAACCTGAACGGTTCCCCAAATGTCGGTTACCTTGTAGGTCAGGTTGATGGTGCTTCCGTACTTGAAGCTCTTCACATAAACCTGTGAGTACTCAGGTAGCCAGTCGCGCTTGAACACGCTCCACTTCCAGGTGTACTCCTCGAAGTCACCGTTGTAACACTCGTGAGCGCGTGCCGGTTGACCCAAGTTGTTGTTAGCTCGGTAAAGACATTCGGAGGTGAATCCCTGACCAGAACCAACCAGCTTGATGATTGGGAAGAAGCCAGGATCCTGCCAGTCGAGCACTAGGTTTCCAACACTGGTAGCGGTTTCACCCTCGCCAGAAGTTAGCCCTACTCGAAGGTCGGTTTCAGCAACCGGGGTTGCAGCAAGAGTCAAAGTAACTTCGGCCAAACCGGTGCTGTCGGTTTCTACGATCGGATTCGCTGGAGCTTCTGGAGTCACCGATTCACCGGTGCTGCTTGAGAACGCAACGTCACCGCTCAGGTTGAACTGAACCTTGCGGTTAGCGTTGGCCACACCTCCCTGATACTGAACGGTTACGTTGTTGCGGTCAGTGCGAATCCAGGCGATGTTGTGCTGTGTTTCGCTGTCAACTAGAAGACGGCTTCCGGTGTCAAACTCACGACGAACGCGCTCGAATACGCCGTCCTCGATTTTTGCGTGAAGATTTTTCCAGGTCGGGGTTGAAACCCACTCAACTGTTGCGCTCGCAGGCGAGGTTGCAACCAGACCGGTAAGAATCATCAGCACGGCTAGAGTGCTGCTCAAAATGGTGCGAAACGCTTTTTTCACGAAGACTCCCGAACATAAAAAGTTTGAGTTGCTCAATGCTCGCACAAGCATTTGAGCCTAAGTATAGGTGAAATGGGGTTTTCGTGAAAGCGATTTCACGAAATAGTTACTAAGCTGTTTCGCGCAGAACCAGTTCGCAGGTGAGAATTTCCGATTGAACATCTTCGCCTCGAAGCAAAGCCAACACCATCTTGGCTGCTTCTTGCCCAAGGGCTGCGATGTCCTGACGGACACTGGAGAGACCTGGGTGTGAGTTCTGCGCCAAGAATGAATCGTCGAAGCCAATAACGGCCACATCGTCTGGTACAGACTTGCCCGACTCGATAACCGCTGAAACCGCACCAAGGGCCATCACGTCATTCGAGCAGAAGATTGCATCCAGTTCAGGGTTTTTCTTCATCAACTTCTTGGCTAAATCGAAACCAGAGTCTCGTCGCCAGTCACCATTGGCAATCAGGGAACGACTTTCAGAGAGTCCGAAGTGTTTCACGGCTGCAAGATAGCCGTCCAGTCGTTGTTCGGCGGCGGTGTTGTTTAGATCACCGGTGATCACGCCGATGTTCTTGCGGCCCAGTTTAACGAAGTGCTCAACGGCTGCGAATGCACCACTCGCGTTGTCTGAATCAACATAGGCAAAAGGGTTGCTGGTGTGAGGAGTTCCCATGACCACCAACGGAAGCTTCTGCTTCGCCAGCTTCTTAATCAAACTGTCTTTTTGAAGTTGCAGGAAGATGGCGCCGTCAACCTCACCTCTAAGTAGGTACTGGGCAACCGGGCTGTCAATCTTTTCCAAAGGTGCAACGAGCAGTAGCGTTTGCATATCGTGCTCCATGAGCACACGACTGATGCCACTGGTAACTGTGCCCCAGAAAGGGTCTTGGAAAACCGAAAGGTCGTCGTCGATCACAACAGCGATTAGTCCGGTTCGCCCAGAAGCAAGAGCTGCAGCAGCTCGGTGCTTCTTGTAGCCAAGTTTGTCTACGGCTTTTTGAACCGCTTGAATTCGATCGGCATCGACTCGTTCGTCGCCGTTTAAAACACGTGAGACCGTTGCTTCACTAACGCCTGCCAGTTCGGCGATTTCGGCGTAGGTTACTCGGTTCTTCGGTTTCGCGGCCACTTATCGATCACACCCTTATCGACTCAACAATCTCACTAATGTTACCGCCATTACGTGAAACGATGTCCTTATAAACGCGTGCACTCAGCTTAGGAATTCTCTC
>JBJORE010000116.1:0-2944 GCA_046049565.1 Actinomycetota bacterium | reverse complement strand
TTGCTGAACCGAATTACCAAAGCTGGCGTCTTGGTCGAGAACGCTTTGTTTGCAACTCTTGACCCAACCGTGCGTCAGGCGGTAACCGAGGACGGGCGCGAATACACGATCGCTGACACCGTAGGTTTTGTGCGCAGTTTGCCTCACCAATTGGTTGAAGCCTTCCGCTCAACTTTCGAGGAAATCTCTCACGCGGATCTAATCGTTCACGTTGTTGATGCTTCGCACCCAGACCCATCAGGTCAGATTTCAACCGTGCGCGGGGTGATTGCCGATGTTGAGGCCACCCAAATTGATGAACTGATTGTCTTCAACAAGGTTGACCTCGTGGATGAGGCAACGCGTATGGCACTTCGAGGAATGGAACCAGGGAGTCTCCTGGTTTCCGCGAGAACAGGTGAGGGCATTCAAGAGCTTCTTGAAACTATCGCCAAACGAATTCCGTCTCCGGATGTTCGCGTTCACGCGCTTATTCCTTACGACAAGGGTTCTCTTATGTCTAAGATTCACCAGAACGGCAAGCTCATCAATAGCGAGCACGTTGAAGCCGGAACGATTGTTGAAGCTCTGGTCAAACCAGAGCTAGCTGCCGAGCTAAAGCCTTACTTAAAGGGCGCGTAGAACCGAAACGACTCGACCCATGATTACCGCGTGGGTTCCATCGATTGGATCGAACGTCGAGTTGCGCGGTAGAAGCCAAGTTTGACCGTTGGTCTGCTTGAAGACCTTGACGGTTGCTTCTGAGTCTGGAAGAAGGGCAGCCACGATGTCGCCGTTCTCCGCAGTTTGCTGCATGCGAATAACCACCCAGTCGCCGTCGCAGATAGCGGCGTCAATCATGGAGTCACCTTTGACCTTCAACATGAATAGGTCGTCGCTCTTGCCAACTAGCTGGTTTGGCAGCGTGAAGTGATCTTCGATGTTTTGCTCAGCCAATAAACCGGTACCCGCTGCAATTTGTCCAACCCATGGAATCGATTTTGAGTTGGAATCTATAGCAACTGCGCCGGTCTTGGAAACAATAGGAGAGATGGCTCGCTGGAGACCTTCGTTCTTTTCGAGGAAACCTAGTTGTCGCAATTCTCCAAGTTGGTAACTCACACTGGCCACACTCTTGAGACCAACCAATTCACCGATCTCACGCATGCTCGGTGAGAAACCCTTCGTCTGCTGGAACTTGCCAATTACGGCCAGGATCAGTTGCTGCTTTGCGCTCAACTTGTCGGTGGCTCCGGCTGGAAGGTAGTCGGCGAGGTCTTCGTGCTCTTCGAACATAATCATCCTTTGTTAGGTCTTATCGAAAGATTATTCGATTTTTTCTGTTTTTCCAAACATTTATTCGAAAAAGTATTGACAACGTGTCGGAGGGTGGGCGTATTCTTTATTTATACGAACAAGTGTTCGAAACAAATGTTCGAACAAGAGAGTAAGGACTCATCATGAAGGCACAGCGACTAAACGGTTTTATCAAGGCAATCCTGCTTGCAACCGCACTAATTATGGCTATTGGTTTCTTTTCGAGCAATGCGCTTGCATCGAATGAATCCGGCAAGGCCGAATTCCACTACGTAACCGTGAACGCAGGCCAAACTCTCTGGGGTCTTGCGGAATCACACGCCAAAAACTCAGACCCAAGAGACTGGATCGCCGCTGTTGTAGATCTAAACAACCTCACCACCAACGAGCTCCAGCCAGGTCAGCGTCTAGCTCTCCCAAACTAGTCGCCTAATATTGAGAGGGTGACCGAACTCTCTGACCTTCCAATTCGCGACTCGCTTAAGGGGCGCACTCCTTACGGTGCCCCACAGCTGCATGTTCCGATTGCTTTGAACGTCAACGAGAACTCCCACCGAATCCCTGAAGAAGTCGCCCTAGATGTGGTTTCTCGTTTGGCTCAAGCCGTTCTAAACATCAACCGATACCCTGACCGAGAATTCATCGCACTTCGCGAAAAACTCGCCAACTATCTCGGTTTCGGCCTCAAAGCCGAAAAGCTCTGGGCCGCCAACGGCTCAAACGAAGTCATTCAGCAAATCTTCCAGGCTTTTGGTGGACCTGGCCGTAAGGCTCTGGGTTTTAGACCAACCTATTCCATGTATTCGTTGATCGCCCTTGGTGCAGATACGGTCTACCTAGAGGTGGATCGAACCGAACGATACGAACTTACTCCAGAGCTAATCCGCGAAGCGATTGCCAAACACAAGCCAGACATCGTCATGCTTTGCTCACCGAATAATCCAACCGGAACCCCACTATCGCTTTCGTGTATCGAGGCAGCTTATGAAGCAACCGAGGGGATTGTTGTAGTGGACGAGGCCTATGCGGAGTTTTCGCACGGGCAGGAAGAAAGTGCAGTTTCCCTGCTTCCGGGTCGTCCTCGTTTGTTAGTCAGCAGAACCATGTCTAAAGCCTTTGCTTTCGCAGGTGCTCGACTTGGTTATCTTGCCGCCGATCCAGCCGTGATTGACGCACTCAGACTGGTGCGCCTGCCATATCACCTGAGTGCCTTCACGCAAGCTGCTGCCGAAGCCGCGCTTGATCACAGTGAAGCCATGCTTCGTACCGTTGCCGACATTCAAGTTCAGCGAGATCGTCTGCTTGTCGAACTGGCCGAACTCGGTTACGACCCTTATCGATCTGACTCGAACTTTGTGCTTTTCGCTGGTGTCGACGACCCGAATGCGATGTTCGAGGCGCTACTTGCGCGAGGCATCTTGGTGAGAAACGTTGGCATTCCGAACACCCTTCGCGTCACCGCAGGAACCGAGGCCGAAACTACAGCATTCCTCACGGCACTAGGCGAGTTGACCCATCGGGTCTAAACTTGAACCAATCCCAACGACGTTTCCCTCAGTTAGGCATTTAATGAGCAGGTCAGCCAGCATCAAGCGCAGCACCAGCGAGTCGACCATTGAGCTAACCCTCAACCTCGACGGCACCGGTA
>JBJORE010000115.1:0-2986 GCA_046049565.1 Actinomycetota bacterium | reverse complement strand
GCAGCTAGGCGTGACTGGGCAGCAACTAGTTCCTTGATGAAAGGCTTCGAAGCCTCTAGACCGGCAGCAACAACAGCTTCGTTTGGAGCGGTTGCGCCCTGGTTCTTCACTAGGTCCCAAGTGTTTTCGGTAGCTTCAGCCTCAACCATCATGATGGCAACGTCTTCAACACCGTTTTCAACAACTACGCGACCGGCAACGACCATGTCGAATACTGCGCGCTCTAGCTGCGAGTGCTTAGGGAAAGCAACCCATTGGTCGTCGATTAGTGCAACACGCACACCACCGATTGGGCCCGAGAAAGGTAGACCAGCCAGCTGGGTCGACATCGAAGCAGCGTTGATCGCAACTACGTCGTATAGCTCGTCTGGGTGAATTGCCATAACGGTGACAACAACCTGGACTTCGTTGCGAAGACCGTCGACGAATGATGGACGCAGTGGACGGTCGATTAGACGACAGGCCAAGATGGCTTCGGTGGTTGGGCGACCTTCACGACGGAAGAAGCTGCCAGGGATCTTTCCCGCGGCATACATCTTCTCTTCAACATCGATAGTTAGTGGGAAGAAGTCGAACTGGTCTTTTGGCTGCTTTGAAGCAGTGGTTGCTGAGAACAGCATGGTTTCGCCATCGATGTAGACAGCAGCGGCGCCCTGCGCCTGCTGGGCTAGGCGGCCTGACTCGAAACGGATTACACGCTTACCGTGCTTGCCATTGTCGATGATTGCGTATTCGTATTCTGAGCCATCCATAGGCTCGTGGTTATCTGGACCGGTCATGGTCTCTCCTCTTGTATCTTCACGCGCGAAAAAACCACACAGTTTGCGTGAATCGCGCTAGAGCTAATTGGCGCGGTAACTGCCCACCGAATGTGGGCTGCCCTGATCTGCAGTAAAGAACCTTGGAATTCTTTCCAAGACCCACCACCGAAGATCAGCAAACGTAGCCGCAAAGCTCTGTTTCAAGGGTAACAGAGGCGTTAGACAAACGCTAGAACTAATTACGCCTTGGTGGGTTTGGATAAAAGGACTGCCAAGACGATTGCCACAGGTGCACTTACTGCCAACAGCAATCCAAGTGCGATTGCAAAACCGGCCACCAGACCTAAAATCCCCATAGCCATGATGGCTCCACCAGTCTGGCCCGCCAATAAAAACGCAAAAGTTCCCACAAAGATTGGCCCTGCGGCAATGATCGGAATCAACCACAACAGGAGCCAGCCGGGCGACACCCCAGCGTCTCGAAGTCTTCTCACATGTAAGGCTGTGGTCGGTACGACTATCGCGAACGTCAAAACCAAATTACTTAAAACTAGTAGGTCAAAAAGCAGCACGATCAATGCAAATAGAACCCACAGCCAGAAAGTGGTTCTGCCAACAACACCACGAAAGTTAAAGTAATTCTTAAAACCAAACCTAATTGCGTTTACGAATTGCATTTGAAACCCCCATTTCAAGTGTTTCTAATATAGATAAAAAACCGCCCTGAGTATACTCAGGGCGGTTTTTCATAAAGTCAGAACTAGCGACGAAGACCTAGACGTTCGATCAACGCGCGGTAGCGGTTGATGTCTACGTTCTGTAGGTAACCGAGTAGACGCTTGCGCTGTCCAACTAGAAGAAGCAGGCCACGACGCGAGTGGTGGTCGTGCTTGTGCTCCTTGAAGTGCTCGGTTAGGTCTTTGATGCGACGCGAAAGCACAGCAATCTGAACCTCTGGTGAACCGGTGTCACCTGGGTGGGTTGCGTACTCAGCGATGATGCTCTGCTTTACCTGTGGGTCTAGAGCCATAGTGGTTCTCCTTCGATTCGCTGCGCGGCGTAAGAAACGGGATGTTTCAAACTCTCTTTATCCGCGGCCGTTACACGGCAACTTCACAAGCCTACCTGCTAGTAGTCAATGGTTGCAACCGCTGGCTGCTGTTTCGACTTCTTGGTTGGCAGCAAGCTAACTATGAAGAAAAAGACAGCGATCACGAAAAGTGCCAGTAGCCCCGGCCAAATCACACTGGCCAACGGCATCAGCCGATCAATTAGCTCTTGATCTGAAAGAGCCGCAAAATCTGTGGTCTGAGCAAACTTGGTCAAAGAATCAAGGTTTGCATTGATGCTCAGAATAAAGACAATTATCGGAAGTAGCCAAAGAACCAACCACCAGGCTGAAAAACCGGCATCTCTATTTCTGCGCACCATCATGGTGATCTGAGGCAGAAATAAAGCCACGCTTAAAACCGATTGAATCGGGCCAGCTTCACTTTGGCGAATCGCCATGTCGATTGAGCCTGCGATTAATCCAACCAAGAACACGAACAGGGTGAACCACCAGTATTCGGGTCGGGATGCGACTCCCCTGAAATCGGCATATTTTTGAAAAGCAATTTTGACTGCATCAAAGAACTGCATTATTTCTCCTCTAGTTCGAGTGCGACCCGAATTTTTGCGATGTCTCGGTTGATTTCGGCCACCAAACTTTCTACACCGTCAAACTTAGCGGCGGGTCGGATGAACTCTACATATTCGAGAGTCACAGTCTTGCCGTACAGGTCAAGACCTTCAGGGGCATCGATAACGAATGATTCGACTAAACGTGGGACCGCTTGGAACGTTTCGTTGATCCCAACAGAATGAGCCGCAGGGAACTTTTTTTCGTCGGCATAGAGCCAGCCAGCGTAAACGCCGTCCAGCGGCAAGAAACCTTCGCAGTCTCTAGACATGTTGGCCGTTGGGAACCCGATAGTGCGACCAATCTTCAAACCGTGTTCGATCTCGCCAGTGTTTATGTGGTTGCGACCTAGCAAGGTTGAAGCGGCGACCACCTTGCCCTGATCCAGAAGCTCTCGAACACGAGTTGTTGAAACCGGCTCGCCACCAATGTTGACCTGAGGAATTACAAAGACTCGGAAGCCCAATTGGGAACCTAGTTCACGGAGGGTTTCCACCGTTCCTGATCCCTTTGAGCCGAATCGAAAACCTTCGCCAACCACAAC
>JBJORE010000114.1:0-2998 GCA_046049565.1 Actinomycetota bacterium | reverse complement strand
GCGGTGTCGGTAACCGATACGTCGGCTTCACGAACCGTGGTGTTTGGGTCACGAAGGTCGACACCCTTAGGCAGACTGGTTAGGTCGATTTCAACCTTGTACTTCTGCTTGGTTGGAACGATCAACTGCCACTTACCGTTTTCGTCGGTGGTCGCGATTTCGTCGAAGCCCTGACCGGTTACGTGGAGCCTGATGCCGGCCACACCCTTGCCATCGTTCTTCACAGTTCCACCAACAATTAGCTGGCTAACGTTGGTGTCTTCAGTGTGAATGCTGATGCCGGTCTGGTTGGAAACTGGCGCCGCCTGGGCGACCGTCCCTGAAATTAGTGCTGAGAAAAACACTGCGACGGCTGCAAAAAGCAGTCCGATGCGTGTTACTCGCGTTGTGCGTAGCTGGTTCAAGCTAAACCCTTCGGTCAAGACGCGACCGAATGCTCCGGCGCGTATCTAAATCGCAACTTTACTAGATTTCCACCCGCCGTTAACCAACTTTTGCCCGATAGAAACATAGTTGTTGTGAAGAGTAGAATTGGGAGATGACCCAGAACGATCCCTTTGGTTTTGTCGGATTAACCTACGACGATGTGCTGCTTTTGCCTGGCGAATCTAACATCGTGCCGAGCGGGGTGAACACCAAAACCCGCCTAACCAAGCGCGTGGAGATCAATGTTCCACTGCTTTCTTCGGCAATGGACACCGTAACCGAGGCACGGATGGCGATTGCCATGGCCCGTCAGGGTGGTATCGGTGTTCTGCACCGCAACCTTTCTCTTGAGCGTCAGGCTCAAGCGGTTGACATGGTCAAGCGTTCGGAAGCCGGCATGATTACTCACCCGGTAACAACCACCCCACTGGCGACCATTGAAGAAGTTGACGAACTTTGCGGTCGTTACCGTGTTTCCGGTCTTCCAGTTGTAGACGAAGACGGCATCCTGGTTGGAATTGTCACCAACCGTGACATGCGTTTCGTGCTTGAGGTTCAGCGTTCCACCACACTGGTGAAGGACATCATGACTCCGATGCCGCTGGTGACTGCCAAGACCGGCATCAACCCGAACGAGGCGATTGCCCTGTTTGCTCAGCACCGAATCGAAAAGCTACCTCTTATTGATGACAGCGGTCGCCTAACCGGTTTGATCACCGTCAAAGATTTCGACAAGAGCGATAAGTACCCGCTGGCTTCAAAAGATTCTTCCGGCCGACTGCTGGTTGCCGCTGCCGTTGGTGTCGGTAACGACGCTTGGGAACGAGCCATGGCGCTGATTGATGCCGGCGTAGACATCCTCGTGGTTGACACCGCACACGGTCACAACCGCGCCGTCCTAGACATGGTTGCCAAAATCAAAGCCGAACCGTTTGCCAAGAACGTAGATGTAATTGGCGGAAACGTTGCCACCCGCGAAGGTGCCAAGGCCTTGGTTGATGCCGGTGTTGATGGCGTGAAGGTTGGCGTTGGCCCAGGTTCGATTTGCACCACTCGAGTTGTTGCCGGTGTCGGTGTTCCGCAGGTAACCGCTGTTTACGAAGCTTCACTGGCCTGTAAGCCGGCCGGTGTTCCAGTAATCGCCGACGGCGGATTGCAGTACTCGGGCGACATCGCGAAAGCTCTGGTTGCCGGTGCCAACGCGGTTATGCTCGGCTCACTTTTGGCAGGAACCGATGAGGCTCCTGGCGACATCACTTTCGTTGGTGGAAAGCAGTACAAGACTTACCGAGGTATGGGATCGCTTGGAGCCATGCAATCTCGTGGCGAAGCAAAGAGCTACTCGAAAGATCGCTACTTCCAGGACGACGTGCTTCGTGAAGACAAGCTCGTTCCAGAAGGCATCGAAGGTCGCGTTCCTTACCGCGGGACCGTTCAGAGTGTTGTTCACCAACTGGTTGGTGGTCTTCGTGCCTCGATGGGTTACGTGGGCTCGGAAAACATCGCCGAATTACAAGAAAAGGGCAAGTTCGTTCGCATCACCGCTGCTGGTCTCAAAGAGAGCCACCCGCACGACGTGCAGATGATTGCTGAAGCACCGAACTACCAAAGCCGTTAGGAAAAGACTTTGACTGAAATCGAAATTGGCCGCAACAAGCGCGCGCACCGAAGCTGGGCGTTCGACGATGTGGCCGTTGTGCCTTCTCGCCGCACCCGAGACCCACAGGATGTTTCAACCAGTTGGAACATCGACGCCTACAACTTTGACCTACCAGTCCTGGCCGCACCAATGGACTCTGCCGTTTCTCCGGAAACTGCAATTGCCATCGGCAAACTCGGTGGCCTTGGTGTTCTTGATCTAGAGGGGCTCTGGACTCGCTACGAGGATCCAACCCAGCAGCTCAACGAGATCGCCAAACTTTCGCCAGAGGTAGCCACCGCTCGCATGCAGCAGATTTACGCAGAGCCAATCAAGCCTGAGCTAATTCGCGACCGCCTAGCCCAGATTCGTGAGGCTGGTGTGACGGTTGCCGGAGCACTATCGCCACAGCGCACCGCCGAGTTCCACGAAACCGTGGTTAAAGCCGGAGTAGACCTTTTTGTAATTCGCGGAACCACCGTTTCGGCGGAACACGTTTCAAAGACCTCCGAGTCTCTTAACCTCAAGCAGTTCATCTATGAACTAGATGTTCCTGTAATTGTTGGTGGCGCTGCCACTTACACCGCTGCCCTTCACCTTATGCGTACCGGTGCTGCTGGTGTCCTGGTTGGTTTCGGTGGCGGAGCAGCTTCGACCACCCGCAAGGTTCTTGGCATCCACGCACCTATGGCAACTGCGGTAGCCGACGTAGCCGGCGCTCGCCGAGACTACATGGACGAATCTGGCGGTCGATACGTACACGTGATTGCCGACGGTGGCCTTGGAACTTCGGGCGACATCGTCAAGGCAATCGCCTGCGGAGCAGATGCAGTGATGCTCGGCTCGGTATTGGCCAGGGCTACGGAAGCTCCTGGTCAGGGATGGCACTGGGGTCAGGAAGCTTTCCATGAAGAGCTACCTCGCGGTCACCGC
>JBJORE010000113.1:0-3040 GCA_046049565.1 Actinomycetota bacterium | reverse complement strand
CTGTCCTTCTGGGTGTCTATTGGCGGATTTGGTTTACTTAGCTTCCTGATCGTTGCTTTTTCGGTTTTCGGGTTCGAGACGTTTTCGACCCAGAAACCCAGAAGAATTCGCCCTCTGGTAGTCGCATTAGTGCCTCTGTTCGCCGTACCTGTGACGCTTTCTCTGATGCCAGCAACGGTCACGGGAACCATTCGAATTGCTGGAATACAAGGAAATGCGAATGCAGGCCTTTTCTCGCAAGAAGCTCCAGGAACTATTCGTGATAACCACCTGGATGCTACCTCCAAGTTGCTGGCTTCAAGAGAAGAGTTTGACCTCGTTGTTTGGCCGGAAAATGCCAGCGATAAAAACCCCGACGACGATGAGGAAACAAAAGCAATTCTTACTGATCTGGTTGATAACAAACTCAAGAAACCCTTTATTTTCGGCACTATCACAACCAACGGTGACAAGATGTATAACAGCTCGAAGCTTTGGTTCCCAGCCAGGGGAGAGGTCGACCAATACGACAAAAAACGACCCGTGCCCTTCGGCGAATACGTCCCAGACCGAGAATTCTTTTATCAGCTTGCGCCAGATCTGATCGGTCTGATTTACCGAGGCTACGACTTTGGTACTCGAGATGGGATTTTTGAAGTCGAATCAAAGAAGGTTGGAATTTTGATTTGCTTCGAAGAAGCAATTGATGAGCTTGCCCGAGATTTGGTTTCCGATGGTGCAACAGTAATAGTTGCCCAAACCAACAACGCCGACTTTGGTAGAAGTGATGAGAGCGTTCAACAGTTGGCCATCGCAAGATTGCGCGCAATAGAGACCGGTCGATCGATTGTAAATATCTCAACGGTAGGGCCATCAGCAATAATCGATCCCCATGGAAAATTGCTCGACACCACCGAAGACTATGTTGAAGATTACGTAATTGCAGACGTTCCAGAGTCAGATTCCATGACACTTACGATGAGTGGTGGCTGGATGTTTGACCCAGCTTCAGCGGTACTCGGTGGCCTACTGGCACTCTGGCTGATTATCGATAATCGCCGGAAGTCTACGAAACTTTAGTTGCCAGCCTTGGCGGCGGCGCGGCGAGCACGAATGTCGTCTAGTCGCTCCTGAAGAATTTCATCTAACTCTTCCATTGAACGACGCTCAAGTAGCATCTCCCAGTGTGTTCGAGCGACCTTTTCGTCGCTGTCTTCAAGTTCCACTTTGTTGCCATCAGCAAGTAGGGTAGCGGTGGTTCCACACACTTTGCACTGCCAAGTCTGCGGTAGGTCTGCCTCGGCGGCAAAGATCATTTCGGTCTCGTGGTTCTCGGCGCAGCGGTAGACATGCTTGTTTCGCTCGGCGAGCACTACACCAGCTTCCGACTCAAGACTTTGAGTTCCCAAACGCATCCCGCGCATTGTCTGCTGTGCCATGATTTACCTCTTTCGCTGTGACCTATGGTCTAACCCCAGAATTAGGGTTTTTATTTCGATTGACCTCGGTCAAACCGTTCAACCATCATTTTACCCTTGTCGGTGACAATTCCTTTGGCACCGAGTGTCACAAGCCTTTGGGCCTCTTGTAAATCGTTGATTGTCCAAAAGTGGACTTCTACTCCAGCTTCTGCGACGTCCTTTATGAATTTCTGTTCGCCGAATTCCAACGGACCCATTTTTGCTGGGATTTGAAGAGCGTCCAGTCCGACTAAGAACTTTCTAAATGTCTGCTTGAGACCGAGTTTGTGGGTAAGCCACAACATCAAGATTGTGGTCGCATCACCAGAAGTAGCAACAGTCGGTAATTGCTTTAGAGCATGCAATCGCCTCGTGCGAGAGAACGATGACACCAGGACGCGTTCCTGTGACGCTGATCGCTGAATTGCAGAAACTGCAGGTTGTATCGCGTCTGCGGTCTTCAAATCTAGGTTCCATCTAGCTTCTGGAAATCTCGCTAACGCTTCCTCCAAGCTTGGAATCCGACTCGCCCCACCGAGAGAAATCTGGGACAAACGATCGAATGTGTAATCACTTACCTTGCCCTTAAGGCCAGCGACTCGTTCTAGCGTCGTATCGTGAAAAAGTACGGCAACTCCATCGGAAGTCGCTTGAACGTCCGTCTCCAGGTAGCGCACGCCGGAATCCAGCGCGAACCGGAATGCTTCGAGAGTGTTTTCGATTGCGCCACCTTCGGTTGAGCCTCGGTGAGCGAAAATCTTCAATCCGGCAGGGGAGAGGTATGGAATCACTGTATTTCTCCCTCTGGCAATAGGCTTGGCGTATGTCCAACCAATCTATAAGAACTTTCATGTTTCGATTCACGAAGCTGAACGTTGGACTTTTTATTTACGGTCTTGGAATCGCGATGCTGGTACACGCAAACATAGGGATTCCTCCGTGGGATGTCTTCGCCCAAGGTATCTCAATTCAAACCGGCTGGACGTTCGGTTGGTCAACAGTTGCGGTCAGCGTCATCGTTCTTATTTGCTGGCTACCCCTGAAACAACGCTACGGTATCGGAACAGTACTAAATGGGTTGCTGATTGGTGTTTGGTGCGATGTTTGGACACCGTGGCTGCCGACCTTTACTGAATATTGGCAACACCTAGCTGAGTTCATCGTTGCAATGCTCATTGTGGCAACTGCGACCGGCATGTACATCAGTTCACACCTAGGCAAGGGTCCGCGCGATGGCATCATGGTTGGTACTGCAGAAGTTCTTGGCTGGCCGTTCTGGATCGTTCGAACCATGTTCGAAGCAACAGTCTTGATTATTGGTTGGTCTATGGGAGGAAATGTGCGTGAGGGCACACTAATTTTCGCCGTTTGCATTGGATACCTAATGCAAACTTCTATGAAATTGTTTGGTGTTGCCCCACAGAAGCGCACGAAGCCATGACCCAACCGGGTGAACACCGCAGAACGGCCAGAGTATTACTTAGAAAGCGTTCTGGTGAGGTTTTCCTGCTGCTTACCCATTTCGACCCAGAAGTCGGTCTTCCTGCTCGCTGGATAACTCCAGGCGGCGGTATTGATCAGGGTGAAACAATTCTTGAGGC
>JBJORE010000112.1:0-3048 GCA_046049565.1 Actinomycetota bacterium | reverse complement strand
AAGAGCTGGTCCTGATCTAGCCATTCGATTGCTTCCGCGGTCAACAGATGACGTGCGTTACTGAGGGTCATCAAGCCCAGGCGACTGGCCAGCGCAAAGGTATTCTTCGCGTATTCGTTTGGCTTTCCGAGGGCTACAGCCAAACGCTTGACATCTGGAAGTCCGACTCCGCCCTTGCCAACTTCACGAATAAGGTGCTTCTCCAAATCGAAAATCAATTCGGTTAGTGCCTGCATCGTTTCGAATGCAATCAGGCCGCAGTTTCGATCGATGTCGGTTTGGCTTGGAGCCACAGGCGCGTCCGAAACGATTCTCAAACTGCGAGTAAACGATTTATTTTGTTTTAGTTGGTCTAAAAGCGATTCGAAAACTCTTGCAGATCCGTTCTCGCGGTAAACAAGTTGCAAAGAAGCCAAGCTCTGAAACGCAGAATCGCTAACCTTTTCTTTGTTTGAAATAGCCGACAGTGTGGAAAGTTGCGATCGGCTGAGCGAGCCGATGACCGACGCATAACTCTTGCTCGAATTGAGAGCTTCGGCTAGTGAATAAAAGTCATCGATGTTTGCAATAGGAATTAGTCGAGCTGCAACTAAAGAGCGAAGTTCGTCGTCAGACAAACTTCGTAGTGCTTCGACTAACTGCCTGAGTTCACTCATGAATTAGTCAGTTTTGTTTTTCTTGCGAATCTGCAGGGTCAACAGAATGATGATCAAAAGCGCCGATGTAGGCAGCCCAATGTAAGGAACCAAGATGAATGAAGAAGTGTCAATAACGCGGCTTAGAAGCATTAGCCCGATGATTGATAACACCGAAATTGCTACCAAACCAACCGCCATTGCTGCGATTACGTTTTCGAGTCGTGCACGACCATTTCCAGAGTTTGCCATCCTTTTAGGATACCTGTCCTAAAGGGTCGGTAAAATGGAGGTTCAACACATGGAGGTGCACGAATGCCAACCGGCAAAGTGAAGTTTTTTGATGACGTCAAGGGTTTTGGTTTTATCCAGTCCGATGAAGGCGCAGAGGTTTACCTGCACGCATCGGCGCTACCCGATGGAATGACCGCGGTCAAGAACGGCACCCGCATCGAATACAGCGTGGTCGACTCCAAGCGCGGAGCTCAGGCAATGAGCGTTCGAATTTTGGAAGCCCCAGTATCGCTAGTGCAAGCTAACCGCCGCAACGCAGATGATTTGGCTGCAGTAGTTCAAGACTTGATTCGTCTCCTAGACGGACTTGGCCCATCGTTCAAGAACGGCCGTCGTCCGGAGCCGGAGAAGGCCCGACGCATTGCAGCAATCCTGCGCCGCGTTGCCGATGACCTAGATGAGTAATCTCAAAGATCTCAGCGAATACGCTGGCGAGGCCGCGCGACTTACCGGTGGTCGCCGCGCTGTCGGAAGCTACATTCGTACCGACGAAGAAGAACCTGGGTTACGCAGCTACATTTTTGAAAGCACTTTGCGGGGTTACGTGGGATGGTTCTGGTCGGTAACTATTTACCAACCCGAAGGCCAAGAGCCAACTATCTCCGAAGTGGTGATGATGCCAGGTGATGGAGCGCTGGTTGCGCCGAAATGGATTCCATGGTCTGAGCGTCTTGCCGACTACAAAGCCTTGCAAGCAGAACTCGAAGCTCAGGCGGCTGCTGAAGCTGCGGAAGCAGCAGAGGCGGAAACTGACGAGGTTGAAGAAGAAGTTGAAAATCAGGAAGACAGCATCCAACTCGTTGAGGCTCCTGAAGAGGAAACCATCGAACATGCCGAAGAAGTATTACTTGCTACGACCGAATTTAATGTAGAAGAAGAGGCCGAGGAAGAAGCCGACAACACAAGTTCCAAGCCACCAAGATTTTTCAGCTGGAAGAATCGTCGGAAAAACAAGAAAAGCAACTAGAGCCAGCGCCCAAACAATTAGTCCTGCCAGAGCAACCGCTCTGGCATTACTTTTAACCGGCGCGGGATCAGGGCGTCGATCTTCTTCTTTGACGAAAAACTTCACTAGCCCAAGTGCTCGATAACGTAGTCGATTGCCTTCAGTAGTTGGGTAACGTCGGCAGAGTCGGTTGCGGTAAAGGTTGCAATTCTTAGCTGGTTACGCCCCAACTTTCGGTAAGGCTCAACATCAACGATTCCGTTTGCACGAAGCACCTTTGAGATTGCCGAAGCGTCAATGCCGTCGAAGTCAATCGTTGAAACTACTTGCGAGCGGTGCTCTGGGTTTACCACAAACGGTGTAGCAAATTGGTTCTGTTCAGCCCAGTTGTAAATAAGCGAACTAGCTTCTTTGGTTCGTGCATCTGCCCAACCCAATCCGCCATTCTCGTTCATCCAGTCAATTTGCTCGGCAAGCAGGAACAGGGTTGAAATAGCAGGAGTGTTGAGAGTTTGGTTTAGGCGCGAGTTATCAATCGCGGTTTTCAAGCTCAAAAACTCTGGGATGTATCGTTCCGAAGCCGCAATGCGTTCGGCGCGCTCGATGGCTGCTGGAGACATGAGTGCAAACCACAGTCCGCCGTCGGAGGCGAAGTTTTTTTGAGGCGCAAAATAGTAAACATCGGTTTCAAGAGGGTCGAAGTCAATTCCACCCGCTGCCGAAGTTGCATCGGTGAGAAACAGTGCACCCGAGTCGATGCCGGCTATCCGTTTGACCGGCGCAACAACGCCGGTGGAGGTCTCGTTTTGCGGGTATGCGTAAATGTCCACGCCAGACTCTGCCTGAAGATCAAGACGGGACCCTGGTTCACCGTTCAAGACGGTTGGTTTCGAAAGCCAAGGTGCGCTAAGGGCAGAGGCAAACTTGTTACCGAATTCGCCGTGAACAAGGTTTTGGGCCTTTTTCTCGGCAAGCGAAAACGCGGCGACATCCCAGAATGCAGTTGATCCGCCATTGCCGATGACTATCTCGTAACCCTCAGGATTGTGGAATAACTCCATCAGCCCATCCTGAACGCGCTTCACCAAGTTCTTCACTGGCGCCTGGCGGTGAGAGGTTCCCATCAATGCTGCACCTTCGTTAGCAAAGGCCGCCAACTGGGCAGGTCGAACC
>JBJORE010000111.1:0-3065 GCA_046049565.1 Actinomycetota bacterium | reverse complement strand
TACAGCATCGCCGACATCTTGGCTAAGTGTGCCTTCGGTCTGCTCATCTTTGTTGTTGCACGCGTAAAGTCTGCAGAAGACAGCAAAGAATTCGCAGCAGCTGAATTCAAGAGCTAACAGCTAAAAACTAGGACGGCTCCGCGGCGAAAGCTGCGGGGCCGTTTTAGTTTCGCCAGGCGGGCAGCTTCCAACCGAGACGCATTGCGATGATGCGAACCACGATGATGGTGACTGCGCCGGTCAGGGTGGCTACGGTTGGGTCTGTGCCAAGGTATTCGAGGAGCCAGATGAATAGGCCACCAACGAAGGCTAGTGATGCGTAGAGCTGGTGGTCGTTTACTAGGCCCGGGATCTCTGCAACTAGAACATCGCGGATGAGGCCACCAAATGCTGCCGTGATTACGCCCATGATGCTGGCAATGAGTGCTGAGTGACCCATACTCAGGGCAATCTGGGTTCCTGATGCTGCGAATACTCCGAGACCGATGGCGTCTGGCCAGTCGATTGCCTTGGCCGATAGCTCAACGTTTCTTGCTTTGACTAGGAACTGAGTGGCGATGGCAAGTGCTGCTAGGACCCAGATCCAGATTTCGTTGGTCATCCAGAAGAATGGGTGGCGGTCGAGCAGGATGTCTCTCAGGGTTCCACCGCCGAAGGCCGTTACTAGAACTAGGAGTACCACGCCAACCATGTCGAGCTTTTTACGGGCGGCGGCGATTAGGCCTGATGCGCCAAAGGCAACCGTTCCGATAATTTCCAGGATTTGGAGAGTTTGGGTGGCGAAATCGTTCTGCATCAGCGGGCTGCTTGGTCAACGACGTTCTTGACAAGCATTGCGCGAGTCATTGGGCCTACTCCACCAGGGTTAGGAGAAAGGTATTTGGCTACGTTTGCCACGTCCGGGTGAACGTCACCGAGAAGTTGGCTTGTGCCGTCGTCGTTTAGGTGGCGGGTGATTCCAACATCGAGAACGGCAGCTCCATCTTTGATCCATTCCGGTTGAACAAAGTGAGCAACACCAACGGCAGCGATGACGATGTCGGCGCGTTTGATGATGTGGTGAGGGTCTTTGGTGTTTGAGTGAACCAGGGTGACCGTGGAGTCGATGCCTTTTCTGCTCATCAGGAGACCGAGTGGGCGGCCAACCGTGATACCGCGGCCGATGATGGCGACCTCGGCACCTTTAGTTGGGATTTCGTAGCGCTTTAGAAGTTCGACAATTCCAGCGGGAGTGCAAGGAAGTGGTGAAGTGATCTCTTGGTTGACTCCAAGAACTAGCTTGCCCAGGTTGATTGGGTGAAGGCCGTCGGCGTCTTTATCGGGGTCAATCAGTTCCAACATCTCGTTGGTGTCAACGCCGAAAGGAAGAGGCAGTTGGATGATGTAGCCGGTGACATCCTTGGCATCGTTCAGGTCTTTGATAGCAGCTTTAATGTCGTTGGTTGATGCGCTGGCCGGTAGGTCAATACGAATCGAGTTGACGCCAACTTCGGCGCAGTCGCGGTGTTTGCCGCCAACGTATTGGTGGCTGCCGGGGTCGTCGCCGACTAGAAGCGTGCCAAGACCTGGGTGAATGTCGTGTTGCTTGAGCTTGATGACTCGTTCTGCGAGTTCGGCTTTGATGGCCTTCGCGGTTGCTAGGCCGTCGAGCTTAATCGCGGTCAAGGGTTACCAGTTTTCGAGGTTAGGGTAAAGCGGGAAGGCGTCGGCCAACTTCTGTACTCGTGCCTTGAGAGCCGCGATGTCTGGGTTTGGCTTTAGGACGCTTGCGATAACTTCAGCAACCTCGGTGAACTCGGCCTTGCCGAAGCCACGTGTGGCGAGGGCTGGGGTTCCGATGCGAACACCAGAGGTGACCATTGGCGGACGAGGATCGTTTGGTACCGAGTTGCGGTTCACGGTGATCTGGATGTCGTGAAGTAGGTTCTCGGCGGTCTGACCATCGATAACTGCGTTGCGAAGGTCGACAAGCACTAGGTGAACCTCGGTACCACCGGTTAGAACCTGAACGCCCTCGGCCTTCATGTCATCCTGGTTTAGGCGGTCAGCGATGATGCTTGCGCCTTCGAGGGTGCGCTTCTGGCGGTCTTTGAAGTCGTCTGACATGGCGGCTTTGAAAGCAACAGCCTTGGCGGCAATTACGTGCATCAGTGGGCCACCCTGCTGGCCAGGGAACACGGCAGAGTCAATCTTCTTCGCGTATTCCTCTTTACAGAGAATTAGACCAGAGCGCGGGCCAGCCAGTGTCTTGTGAACGGTGGTAGAAACCACGTCTGCGTAAGGAACTGGGTTTGGGTAAAGCCCGGCTGCAACCATTCCGGCGAAGTGAGCCATGTCGACCCAAAGCTTGGCACCAACTTCGTCGGCGATCTTGCGGAATTCGGCGAAATCTAGGTGGCGTGCGTAAGCAGACCAACCGGCGATTAGCACGGCAGGTTTCACTTCGTGGGCACGGGCACGCACGATGTCCATGTCGATTAGGTAGGTTTCTGGGTTTAGTTCGTAAGCGTGAGCTTCGTACATCTTTCCCGAGAAGTTCAGGCGCATGCCGTGGGTTAGGTGACCACCGTGGGCCAGCTCTAGACCGAGGATGCGGTCGCCCGGGTTAGCGAGTGCCATAAGTACTGCCGCGTTGGCGCTGGCACCCGAGTGAGGCTGAACGTTAGCGTGCTCGGCACCGAATAGCTGCTTAGCGCGGGTGCGGGCAAGTTCTTCGGCTACGTCGACTACTTCACAACCTCCGTAGTAGCGCTTGCCAGGGTAGCCTTCGGCGTACTTATTGGTAAGCACCGACCCTTGCGCTTCTAGGATGCCGCGAGAAACAAAGTTCTCAGAGGCAATCATCTCGAGGAAGTTGCGCTGGCGATCCAGTTCGCCCTGGAGAACAGCGGCGATTTCTGGGTCGGTCTCGCTCAATGGAGCGGTAAAAGAGGTTGGAAGCATCCTCCAATTCTAGCAATCAGGCGGGGTAGACACGGTTTCGGCGCATTTTGTTCGCAAAAACTAACAGTGTCAGAAATATTCGCTAGTATGAACAAGTGGACTTTAGGTCCAAAACGCTTTAC
>JBJORE010000110.1:0-3105 GCA_046049565.1 Actinomycetota bacterium | reverse complement strand
ACTGCTGATGGAAGCAAAGACGGTCGGCCTAAGAACCCAATTCAGCTAGCTGCAGTAACAGTAAAATAGTCAAGTCCCTCAAATAGTTAGGCAAACCATGACCACCACCGAATTCGGTCGCGTCGACTCCGAAAACAATGTTTACGTCATTGAACCAAATGGCGAACGTAAAGTCGGTCAGGTTCCTAACGTGAGTGCTGAAGATGCTCTCGCATACTTCGTAAAGAAGTTCGAAGCACTCGAAGGTTCAGTCCGTCTTCTTGAACAGCGCGTAGCCAAGAAAGCCGACGCTGAGTCGATTTCCAAGACGGCAGCCAAACTCACTGTCGATTTAGTAGAAGCGGCAGCAGTAGGTAACTTACAAGCATTGCGCGAACGCGTACTATCTCTCGCTCCGAAAATTCAAGACCTACTGAACTTGAAAAAAGAAGAGAATAAAGAAGGAATTGCTCAAGCACTAGCCGCGCGTGAAGAGATTGTTGCAAAGGTAGAAGCTCTAGCCAATGGCGATCTCTCAAAGGTGATGTGGAAACAAGTTTCTACCACGCTCACCGAGCTATTCGAAGCTTGGCAGGCAGCTCAGAAGAACGGACCCCGCGTTCCCAAAGCAGATGCCGATGCTCTGTGGAAGAGATTCCAGAATTCACGAAACAAGCTTGAAAGCGCAAAACGAGCTTATTTCGCAGAAGCGGGAAGTAAAGCTAAAGCAGCAAAGGCTTCTAAAGAAAGCATCGTCAAGAAGGCTGAAGAGCTTGCCGCAAAGGGTTCAGACGCGGTAGCCGATTACCGCAAGTTGCTCGACGAATGGAAGTCAGCTGGCAGAACCAAGAACGACGATGCCCTCTGGGTTCGTTTCAAGGCAGCCGGAGACGCGATTTATGCAGCCAAGGGTGAACAGGTTGCAGCAATTACCGCTTCCCAGTCTGATGCCTTAGCTGCCAAATTGGTACTACTCGAAGAGGCCAAAGCTATTGACCCATCTAAAGACTTGACCAAAGCCAAGCAACTGTTACTTAGCATTCAAGACCGCTGGGAAAAGGCTGGACGCGTTTCACGAAACGATATGGCAAAGACCGAGGACAAGTTGAAGGCTATTGAAACAGCCGTTCGAAATGCCGAGCGCGATCACTGGAAGGCAACCGACCCTGCTGCCAAAGCTCGCAAGGACGATGTAACCATCAAACTTGAAGAGGCAATTGCCAAACTCGAAACTGAGTTGGCTAAAGCCACAGACAAGAAGAAAATCGCTGAAATTACTGAAAGCTTGGCTGCCCGAAAGGCCTGGTTAGAGGTAGTTGCCGCAGCGGCAAAATAAGTTAATTAGTTATTGCTGACTCGATAAACGTCATAGACCGCATCAATTCGGCGAACTGCGTTCAGAAGGTGCTCTAGAACCGCCGGATCAGCCATCTCAAATACAAAACGACTAAGGGCAACCCGGTCACTTCTCGTGGAAACCGAAGCTGACAGGATGTTAACGTGATGTTCGGCCAAAACGCGGGTTACGTCAGAGAGCAGGCCTCCACGGTCCAGTGCTTCAATCTGAATGTTGACCAGGAACAAACTCTTAGCGTTGGTCGCCCAACTAACATCCATCATTCGTTCTGGTTGCTCTTCCAGAACTGCGACATTCTTGCAGTCTGATCTGTGAACCGAAACACCCGAACCACGCGTAACAAAGCCAACGATTTGATCACCAGGGACCGGGGTACAGCAACGAGCTAGTTTGACGAGAACGTCATCATCGCCACGAACTAAGACACCTGAATTGTCGCTTCTGTGACGATCTGCACTCACATTCCTGGCTGGAATTTGGAATGGCTCTGAGATGTCATCATCTTCGGCCAGGGATCCGATTAACTTTTCCACGATGGATTGCGCTGATACATGCCCCTCGCCAACTGCGGCATAGAGAGATTCGACATCACCCAACCGTAGATCGATTGCGAGTTTTACAATCCCGTCCGAGGAAATGAGTTTCTGCAGTGGCAGGTTTTGCTTTCGCATAGCCTTAGCAATCAAATCTTTTCCACTTTCGATGGCTTCATCACGGCGTTCGTTAGAGAACCATTGCTTTATTTTGGCTCTTGCGCGCGATGAGGCTACGAAATTTAGCCAGTCTTGGCTCGGGCCGGCGTCCGTAGATTTGGAAGTGAAAATCTCCACGACATCACCGGAGTGGAGTTGAGTCTCGAGCGGCACTAGCCTGCCATTTACCTTGGCACCCATGGTTCGATGCCCGATTTCAGTGTGTACGGTGTATGCAAAATCTACCGGTGTTGCCCCAGTTGGCAACCCGATCACTTTACCCTTCGGAGTGAAGACATAGACATCTTTCGCCCCGATTTCAAACCGCAGAGAGTCAAGGAATTCTGCTGGGTCTTGGGTCTCGGATTGCCAATCGGTGAGGTGTTTTAGCCAAGCCAAATCCTCTTCACCAGTGACTTCGGTGGTTCCAGCCTGTTCCTTATATTTCCAGTGAGCAGCAACACCGTATTCAGCCCTCTGATGCATTTCATGAGTGCGAATTTGGATTTCCACCGGACGGCCATTTGGTCCGATTACTGTGGTGTGAAGAGACTGGTAAAGATTGAACTTAGGCATTGCAATGTAATCTTTGAATCGCCCAGGAACCGGATTCCAGCGAGAGTGGATTGCGCCCAGAGCACCGTAGCAGTCCCGCACGGAATCAACCAAAATGCGAATTCCTACCAAATCGTAAATGTCATCAAACTCACGACCTCTGACCACCATCTTTTGATAAATGCTGTAGTACTGCTTCGGTCTGCCGTCAACTTTGGCTTTGATTTTGTTCTCTTTTAGGTCCTCGACGATGGAACCTATAACGCCATCGATGAATTCGGCACGTTTCGGCGTTCTTTGCCGAACCAGATTTACAATCTCTTCATAAACCTTTGGGTAAAGTACCGAGAATGAAAGTTCCTCGAGTTCATTTTTAATGGTGCTGATTCCGAGACGATGCGCCAGCGGTGCGTAAATTTCTAGAGTCTCTTGAGCTTTGCGCTGAGCTTTCTCTAATTCAACGAATCCCCAGGTTCGAGCATTGTGCAGGCGATCTGCCAATTTGATGACGAGTACGCGGAT
>JBJORE010000109.1:0-3140 GCA_046049565.1 Actinomycetota bacterium | reverse complement strand
TCGTTTGGTGGTCAGGTCGTTCACCTTGGCGGTGGCTGTGTTCAACTTCTGCTGAGCGTTGTTATAAGACTGCTGGTCTTGGTTCACAGTTCGTTGTTTTTGATTCACCGTGTTTTGCTGGTTCTGAATTGCCGAGGACTGACTTGCCGTGCAAGGTCGAGTGGCAGCTTGAGCGTCATCCGCACCAACCACGAAGCCGAATCCCGCCGCAAACAAAGCGAGGGCGATTAGCCAGGCGATTGTTTTATTGTTTCTCATCTATCCCCCGATAGTTTTCTAGATTGCTAACTGCTTGGTGACAATTCTTGCAATTCGATCAGCCCAGCCCTGAGCCTGACCCATCTCGGCAGCTTCGACCATTACCCGAATTACGGGTTCGGTTCCGCTGGCTCGAAGCAGCACGCGGCCACTTTCGCCAAGTTCGGTTTCGGCTTCACGAACGGCAGCTTGAACTACCTCATCGTCAACTCGGGCGCGATCGACGCCCTTCACATTGATGAGAACCTGAGGATAGATTGTGATCTGGTTGGCCAGCTCGTGAAGTGATTTGCCCGACTTAGAAACCTCGGCCAACACTCGCATGCCGGTCAGCACGCCGTCGCCGGTGGTTGCATAGTGGCTAAGAATTACGTGACCGCTCTGTTCGCCACCTAGGGTGTAGCCGTTCTCGCGAATCTCCTCGAGAACATATCGGTCGCCAACTGCCGTTTCCAGCATGGTGATGCCGGCTTCCTTCATCGCAATTTTGAGACCTAGGTTGCTCATAACGGTGGCCACTAGAGTGTTTCGTGCCAGTTCACCGCGTGCCTTCATGCTGAGAGCAAGGATAGCCATGATGCGGTCGCCGTCGACGATTGCTCCCGTGTGGTCAACCATGAGGCACCGATCGGCATCGCCATCGTGGGCAACGCCGGCATCTGCCTTGTGTTCAATCACGGCAGCCTGAAGGGCGCTCAGGTGGGTAGATCCGCAGCCTTCGTTGATGTTGATGCCGTCCGGGTCAGCTCCGATGACGATAACCTTGGCTCCCGCATCACGGAAAGCGTCTGGCGAAACACTGCTGGCCGCACCGTTTGCGCAGTCGACAACCACTGTCAAGCCATCGAGCTTGTTTGGTAAAGACTTCAAAAGGTGAACAAGGTAGCGGTCTTCGGCGTCGGCAAAACGAATGACGTGGCCAACAGCCGAGCCAATCGGAAGTAGCGGTTCAAGTTCCATGGCAGCTTCGATGGCGTCTTCGATTCGATCGTCCAGTTTGTGACCACCGGCAGCAAAAATCTTGATTCCGTTATCTGGTGCAGGGTTGTGGCTTGCCGAAATCATCACGCCGAAGTCGGCGTCGATGTCGGCGGTGAGGAAGGCCGCGGCGGGGGTTGGAACAACTCCAGCGTCATAAACATCGACGCCAGAAGAGGCCAAACCTGCAGCAACTGCTGAAGCCAAAAACTTTCCGGAAATGCGTGGGTCACGAGCTAGAACAGCTTTAGGGCGACGACCAACCTTGCGGGCTTCTTCGCCCAGGACGCGAGCAGCGGCCTGTGCGATTTTGAGTGCGAGTTCGGCAGTGATTAGTCCATTCGCGAGACCGCGAACGCCATCGGTTCCGAATAAGCGAGCCATAAGGTTAGGCTACCAAGCCGTGAGGCTAAGCAGGGATTAACGCTTCGAGAACTGCGAAGCCTTACGAGCCTTCTTTAGACCGGCCTTCTTGCGCTCGATTACACGTGGGTCGCGCTTTAGGAAGCCAGCCTTCTTGAGCTGTGGACGGTTGTTGTCGCGGTCGATCTCGTTAAGTGCACGAGCGATACCTAGACGAAGTGCGCCAGCCTGACCCGCAGTGCCACCACCGGTGATACGTGCCACAACATCGTATGAACCCGAAAGCTCAAGGATGGTGAATGGGTCGGTGATTAGCTGCTGGTGAAGCTTGTTTGGGAAGTACTCGGCTAGTTCGCGGCCGTTTACCTTGATGGTTCCGGTACCTGGAACTAGACGTACGCGAGCAATTGCCTGCTTGCGACGACCTAGGCCTGCACCTGGAACGTTTAGTGCGCCACGAGCTGGCTTTGCAGCCTTCTTCTCAGCAGCTGGAGTTTCGGTGCTGTAGCTGGTAGGTGCTACTTCTGGGGCTTCATTGATAGTCATGAATAATCCTTGTTTACTGTGCGACCTGGTCGATTACGTACTGCTGTGGCTGCTGTGCAGCGTGTGGGTGCTCAGCACCGCGGTAAACCTTTAGCTTCGCAAGCTGGTTGCGACCTAGGGTGTTCTTTGGAACCATTCCAGCGATTGCCTTTTCAACAGCGCGCTCTGGGTTCTTCTCTAGAAGCTCGGCGTACGAGGTAGCGGTTAGACCACCTGGGTAGCCAGAGTGGCGGTAAGCCTTCTTCTGTAGCAGCTTCGCACCGGTTAGGGCGATCTTCTCTGCGTTGATGATGATGACGAAGTCGCCGTTGTCCATGTGAGCGGCGAAGGTTGGCTTGTGCTTTCCACGAAGCAGCTTGGCTGCGGTGGTTGCTAGACGGCCTAGAACAACGTCGGTGGCGTCAATGATTAGCCAGTTGTTCTGTAGCTCGTGAGCCTTTGGTGAATAAGTACGCACTTTGAATTGCCTTCTTGTGTTTGTGAAAAGTTAGCAGGCTGGTAGATAACCAGCAACAAGGGTCAAGTTTAGCCTGTTATATCGCTTCAGGTCAAACTGAATTATCATCCAAAGTTCTCATTCTTTGGGTGAGTTCTGCCTGGGCTCCTAGTTTCGATTTCGCAGGGTAGGCAATCTTGATCAGGGTGAGCCCTTGGGGTGCTTGAACCTTGTAGGCATGTTCGTTTCGCTTACCTTTTAGCGCCTTGGCAATTTCAGCATTGGTGGTTCTGCCTGACCCCGCCGACATTAGCGCACCAACCACCGAGCGAACCATATTGTGGCAGAAAGCATCGGCTTCAACCTCGATATCAATCACGCCATTGGGGCGACGCTTGACCGAAATCTCCTGAAGTTCGCGAATTGTGGTGGTGCCGTCGCGCTCTTTACAAAACGCACGGAAATCTCGAAGCCCCATAAATTCCTTGGCAGCATCAACCATTGGCTCCACCTCGAGATTCCAAAGGATTTCCAACTGGTAGCGGGAAGTCATCGGGTT
>JBJORE010000108.1:0-3350 GCA_046049565.1 Actinomycetota bacterium | reverse complement strand
CACCTGCAACTAGACGCATACTTGCCAGAAACTTTGATTCGCCTCGGTTTGCAACGTCATGGATGCTTTGTTGCTTCCGAGAGTTACTTCACGGGTGACGCTAGGGTTGCCCACCAATTAGACGCGATGGCTCAAACCATTCATGCCCATCCTTGGTTACAAAAACTAATTCCGAATCAGGTTTGGGTCGGGCTAGCCGCAACAGTCGGCCTTTCAGCGTTCGCCAATAACAACCTCACTGCTCTCGGAGTAAAAACGGTTGCTGGGCAACTCAACTTGGAAAAGTTGGGCTCAACAATAGCCAAACTACCGAGAACCCAAATACAACTAGTGGAAACCAAACCAACGGCTGTCTATCCAACTCCACGATCAATAGTTGGTCTTGCAAGCCGGCTAAATAACCCGTCCGGAAACATCCGAATTGAGAGTTATCAGAGCCCAAAGGGTCGAGTCGTGGTGATGTATTTGCCGGGCACCGCCGAATGGAATCCACTCGCGAATAAGAAAGCCTTTGATATCAGGAGCGATGTTGAACTTCTGGCAGACGGGCAAAATTCAAATTCAATTCGAGCCGCTAACGCGGCTTTGAGCGCCTTCGGCGCGACTGACAAGGACCGGCTGGTTTTAGTGGGCTATTCACAAGGGGGATTGGTGGCTGCCGAACTTGCCCAAAACCTATCCAACGTTTCAGCTGTTTTGACAATAGGTTCGCCAATTGCCGCCGAGGCAATTCCCGCTTCCACTCCAGTTGTTGCGTTAGAACATTCCAACGACGTGGTGCCAGCAGTAAGCGGAAAGACAAATCCCTTGACCGAAAATTGGGCAACCGCATCCAGACACGTCGAGCTAACTCAAGGCGAGAGCGTTTTGAAAGCCCACACCATGCGGGAATACGTTCACACCGCCGCGCTCGCGGATTCTTCAAACGATGTTGGCCTATCGCGAATGCGAAACCTGCTCTTGGGTGAACTAAATGGTGCTCACCTGGTTCAGGTGAAAGAATTTCAACCGCTTAAAGCAGGCGCATAGCCTTGAATGCGCTTCGAGCTAAGAAAGTGCTGAGGCTCATAATCAGTGCGCCTAACATTGCCCAGCCGAGTGCGGTGTTACTTGCGCCTGCCGCACCGAAACCGCTAATGCTGAAAATATCCGCTTTAACCCAGGAGCTTAGGTAGGCAACCAGTAGGAACATGGCTCCATTGATCACCACGGAAATCAGTCCGAAAGTCAAAATGTAAATCGGAAAAGCCAAGACCTTTATTACTGGTGAAATGATTGCCGTAACTAAACCAAAAATCATGCCGACCACAACATAGGAAATCACCATATTCCAGACGTCTGCGCCTCCCCAAGCGGATATTTTGATGGCTGGAATGAGAGTTGTGACCAACCAAAGGCCTAAAGAATTGATCGCGGTGCCTACTAGAAATCGCTTCATATGTAGATTGTGCCACCGAACCAAACTAAATTGGAAAGGATGAATGAAAACGACAGCGTGCCAATGGTGCAAATGCTCTCGCCCGAGGGCGATTTCGCAGTGCCAAAAAACTATGCCGAATACGGTTCTTACATTGAACGTTTAACCGAAGAAGACTTCCTTAAGTTCTACCGCGACATGGCACGTTGCCGCCGCTTCGATAACGAAGCAACCGCTCTTCAGCGCCAAGGCCAACTCGGCCTTTGGATTCCAGCAGTCGGCCAGGAAGCCGCCCAGATTGGTTCGGGTTACGGCGTTGGCCACAATGACCACATTTTCCCTAGCTACCGTGAGCACGGTGTTGCAATCACTCACGGAGTTGAGTTGATGTCGATTCTCAAAATGCTTCGCGGTGTGAACCACGGTGGCTGGAACCCAGACGAAACTCGCTTCCACCTCTACGGCATTGTTCTCGGCAGCCAGGTTCTTCACGCAACCGGCTATGCCATGGGTGTCAAATTCGACGGCAAGGTTGCCACGGGCAACAAGGCTGAAGATCTAGCGGTCATTTCCTACTTCGGCGATGGCGCAACTGCCGAGGGTGACATTTCAGAATCGTTCCTATTTGCGGCGAATACTCAGAGTCCAATCGTGTTCTTCTGCCAGAACAACCAGTGGGCAATTTCTTCCCCAACAGCAACCCAAACTCGCGTTCCTCTATACCGTCGCGGTGAAGGCTTCGGCGTTCCGGGTATTCGCATCGACGGCAACGACGTCCTAGCCAGCTATGCGGTTACCGCTAAGCACATGGACGACGCTCGCGAAGGTGCTGGCCCATTCATGATTGAGGCACTCACCTACCGCATCGGTGCTCACACGTCATCAGACGACCCAACCAAATACCGCTCCGACGAAGAGGTCGCCTACTGGACCGCTCGTGATCCACTAAAGCGTTTTGAAACTTTCCTTCGCCGCCAGGGAATTGGTGAAGACTTCTTCGAAGAGGTTGCCGAAGCTGGAGAGAAACTCGCTTCGGAAATTCGTGAGGCCACCTTCGCTTTGAAGACTCCTGAGATGGACGAAATGTTCAAACATGTTTACTCGGAAGACCACCCGTTGATCGACGAACAGCTCGATTGGTTGAAGCGCTACGAAGCATCTTTCGGCGGTGAAAACTAATGACTAATTTTGTAGATATGGCGATCGCCAAGGCGATCAACGCAGGCCTTCGTAAGGCTATGTCCGAAGACTCCAAGGTTCTTGTTTTTGGTCAAGACGTGGCTCAGTTGGGCGGTGTATTCCGAGTAACCGAGGGAATCCACGCTGAATTCGGCAATAGCCGAATCTTCAACTCGCCTATCGCCGAGTCTGGAATTGTTGGTACCGCAATTGGTCTGGCCATGCGCGGCTACCGTCCAGTTGCCGAGATTCAGTTCGACGGTTTTATCTTCCCGGCATTCGACCAGATCACTACTCAGCTCGCCAAGATGCAGAACCGCTCCGAAGGCTTCCACAAAATGCCTGTTGTTATTCGCGTTCCTTTCGGCGGTGGCATCGGAGCTGTTGAACACCACTCGGAAAGCCCCGAGGCTTACTTCGCTCACACCGCTGGTCTTCGCGTTGTTAGCCCAAACAGGCCATTCGCTCGAATGACCCAGTTTTGTTTTTCGAACCAAAGCGTCGCTACTGGCAGAAGGGTCCGGTTAACCTGGACACCCCTCCGCAGGATCTCCACTCGGCCAGAGTTATCCGAGAAGGCAACGACCTAACTATCGCTTCTTACGGACCAATGGTTCACACCTCGCTCCAGGCAGCTGAGGTTGCCGCTGGCGAAGGCGTGAGTATTGAGGTAATCGACCTTCGTTCGATTTCTCCAATCGACTTCCCAACCATCATCGAATCGGTCAAGAAGACCGGCCGCCTGATTACGGTT